>NZ_BAAHXI010000020.1:0-55988 GCF_054656955.1 Deferrisoma palaeochoriense | reverse complement strand
TTCCCCCCTCACCCCGGCCCTCTCCCCCCGGTGGGGGGAGAGGGAGACAGAGGGCGGGCGGGCCTGCCGATGAGAGGCGATTCCCCCTCCCCTGGTGGGAGAGGGACAGGGGGAGGGGAGAGTGGTATCGGTCTCCTCCGGCCGTCTCCCCCCTGCTGGGGGAGAGGGAGCCAGAGGGCGTGGGGCCTGCCGGTGAGAAGGCGGTTCCCCCTCCCCTGGTGGGAAGGGGACACGGGGAGGGGTAGTGGCACCGGTGTCCCCCGGCCCTCTCCCCCCGGTGGGGGGAGAGGGAGCCAGAGGGCGGGCGGGCCTGCCGATGAGAGGCGATTTCCCCTCCCCTGGTGGGAGAGGGACAGGGGGAGGGGAGAGTGGTATCGGTGTCCTCCGGCCCTCTCGCTGGCTGGGGGGAGAGGGAGCCAGAGGGCGGCGGGCCTGCCGGTCAGAACGCGGTTCCCCCTCCCCCGGTGGGAAGGGGCAGGGGGAGGGGGCAGTAGCACCGGTGCCCCCCGGCTCTTTCCCCGGTTGGGGGAAAGGGAGTCAGACGGCGGGGGTCTGCCGGCGAGAAGGCGGTTCCCCCTCCCCCGGTGGGAGGGGGACAGGGGGAGGGGGAAAAGTGGCACCGGTTCGCTCCGGCCCTCTCGCTCGCGCTGGGGGGAGAGGGGGGCCCATGGCCTGCGGCGGTTGGGACGCGGGGACGTTAGGACGTTGGGACGGTAGGACGGTAGGACGGTAGGACGGCGCTTGAACTACGGGTGTTGCCTCCTGGCCTCCCAGCCTTCTAGCCTCCCAGCTTTCCAGCTTTCCATCCTCCTAGCTTCCCAGCCTCCCAGCCTCCGAGCCTACCTCATTCCCAGCCGTTCCAGCCGGTACCGCAGCGACCGGAAGGTGATCCCCAGGAGCTTGGCCGCCTCGGTCTTGTTCCCGTTGGTGCGGCGCAGGGCCTCCTCCAGGTACCGGCGCTCCACGTCGGCCAGGAACCCCTCCAGGTCGAACCCCTCCGACGGAAGGGGCGGCAGGCCGTCTGCTTCTCCCGTTCGGGGCGCGCCGAGCGCCGGCGGCAGGCTCTCCACCCCCACGTATTCCCCGGTTTCCAGCGCGGCGGCCCGCTCCACCAGGTTCTCGAGTTCCCGCACGTTTCCCGGGAACGGGTACGCCTCGAGCCGGTCCAGGGCCTCGCGGGTGAACCCCTTGAGCGGCCGGCCGAAGGCCCGGGCGTACTTCTGGAGAAAATGGAGCGCCAGGAGCGGGATGTCGTCTCGCCGCTCCCGCAGCGGAGGGATCTCAAGGGCCACCACGTTCAGGCGGTAGTAGAGGTCCTCCCGGAACCGCCCGTGGCGCACCGCATCGGCCAGGTCCCGGTTGGTGGCCGAGACGATCCGCACGTCCACCGGGATCTCCCGGTTCCCCCCCACCCGCTTGATCTTGCCCTCCTGGAGGGCCCGCAGGAGCTTGGGCTGGAGGTGGAGGGGCAGCTCCCCCACCTCATCGAGGAACAGGGTGCCGCCGGCCGCCTCCTCGAACAGACCCGGCTTGTCGGCCACGGCGCCGGTGAACGAGCCTTTTACATGGCCGAAGAGCTCGCTTTCGATCAGCCCCTCGGGGATGGCGGCGCAGTTCACGGCCACAAACGGTCCGGCCCGGCCCGAGAGGGCGTGGAGCCGCCGGGCCACGAGTTCCTTCCCCGTGCCGCTCTCGCCGTGGATGAGCACGGTCACCCCGGTGGGGGCCACCCGCTCCAGGAGCCGGAACACCTCCTGCATCCGGGGGCTTCGGCCGAGGATCTCGCCCCCCGCCTCCACGGCCTCGAGCCGGCGGCGCAGTTCCCGGTTCTCCCGGGCCAGGGCGGTGCGCTCCAGGGCCTTGGCCACGGTGAGCCGGATCTCGTCAGCCTTGAAGGGCTTGGTCAGGTAGTCGTAGGCGCCCCGCTTCATGGCCTCGACGGCGCTCTCGGCCGTGCCGAAGGCCGTGATGACCACCACCTGGGCGTCGGGGTCCCGCTCCCGGGCCGCACCAAGCACGTCGAGCCCGCTTCCGTCCGGGAGCTTGAGGTCGGTGATGACGAGGTCGAACCCGCCGCCGGCCAGGGCGTCCCGTGCCCCGGCCAGGTCGGCCCGCACCTCCACGGCGTGGCCCTCGCGCCGAAGGAGGATGGCGAGGAACTCCCGCATGGAGGGTTCGTCGTCCACCACCAGGATGCGCGCGGTGTCCTTGGGGTCGGTCATGGTCTTGGATCCCGTAGCGACGACGATCGCCGGTCGTCAGGCTTCGCCCGGTCGGTCGAGACCGGCGACCGGTGACCGTGGGCCGTTCCGAAGCGAAACGTGAACCTCGTTCCCCGGCCCGGGGCGGTGTCGAGTTCCACCGTGGCGCCATGGTTCTCGGCGATCCGGTGCACCGTGGCAAGCCCCAGGCCCGTGCCGCCGGGCTTCCCCGACTGGAAGGGCTCGAACGCCCGGGCCGCCACATCGGGCGGCATGCCCGGTCCGTCGTCGGCCACCCGGATCCACGGCGTTCCGGCCTCCTCCCCGGCCTCCACGGTCACCGTGACGCCCCGGGGCGCGGCCTCCACCGCGTTGCGGAAGAGGTTGAGGAGCACCTGCTCCCACTGGGCCGGGTCGGCCTCGATCCGGAACCCCTCGGGGACCCGGTTCTCCAGGCGAAAGGCCTCGTTCCCCTCGCCCTGGGCGAAGAAGAACCCCACCTCCCCCACCAGGTCCCGGAAGGCGACGCTCCTCGGCTCGGCCCGTCCCGGCCGGGCGTAGAGGAGGAAGTTGGCCACCAGGCGGTTCAGCCGGCCCGTCTCCCGGAGGACGATCTCGAAGAGCGCCGCGTCGTCGCCTTCCGGCCGCAGCGACTGGCGCAGCACCTCCACCGACCCGGCCAGGCTCCCCAGGGGGTTTCGGATCTCGTGGGCGAGGCCGGCCGCGAGCCGGCCCACGGCGGCCAGCCGGTCGGCCCGGCGCAGGTCCTCCTCCATCCGCTTCACGCGCGTGAGGTCCTGGAAGATCACCAGGTGCCCGATCGGTCGGTCGTCGCGGTCGGTCAGGGGCGACACCGAGTACCCGAGCACGAGCCCCCCTTCGAGGGTGACCTCGTTTCGGCTTCCGCCGGCCAGGTCGAACACGGGGGTCAGATCGGCTCCGGGGGCCAGGGGCACCCCCGCCCGGCCCAGGAGGTCTTGGGCCGCCCGGTTGTGGAACCGCACCCGGCCCGCCCGGTCGAGGGCCACGAGCCCCGAGCCCAGCCCCTCGAGGATCAGGTCCTTGAGGTGCTCGAGGTCCAGCACCTCGGCCTCGGCCTCCTCGAGCCGCTTGCCCGTGCGGCGAAGCTCCTCGGCCAGGTACCCGGCCAAGAGCGCCACGGCGAAGAACCCAACGATGCTCAGGGCGAGCTGGAAGAGGAGTTTCTCCCCGTCGACCTCGGGCAGCGGAAACGGGTTCAGGGGCCGGAGCCACCCGTAGTACTGGAGGTCCACGAGGAGGCCGTAGGCCAGGCTGGAGGCCGTGGCCGCCACGAGGGCCCCCCGGCGCTGCAGGAGGAGCGCCGCACCCACGATGACCAGGGGGTACAGGGTGACGAAGGGCGAAAACGCACCCCCCGAGAGAAACACGAGGGCCGTGGCGTAGGCCACGTCCCAGGCCGGCTGGATCCGAGCCCAAAGCGCCAGGCTCTTTCGGAGCCGCAGGGGCGCCAGGGACAGGAGCGTGATCCCGAACGAGAGGCCCGTGATTCCGAAGAACCACGAAAACGGCACCGGGGACCCCCCCCGGCGGGCCTGGAACGCCGCGGCCACCGCCAGGAGCACCCCCAGCACGGCGAACCGGCCGGCCAGGTAGCCCTGGTACCGGCCGGGGCTGGGGGCCCTCATGGCCCGCCTCCATCGGGCGTTCCCCTCCACGCCGGATTCCTCCGGCGCACCGGCCTAGCCCCCGCTCACCGCGCCCGCCATCTGGAACACCGGCAGGTACATGGCCACCACGAGCCCGCCGATGGTGCCGCCCAGGAACACCATGAGGAGCGGCTCGATCAGGCTGGTAAGCGCGCCCACGGCCTCGTCCACCTCGGTGTCGTAGAAGTCGGCGATCTTGGTGAGCATCTGGTCCAGGGCGCCGGTGGCCTCGCCCACCGCGATCATCTGGACCACCATGGGCGGGAACACCTTGGTCTCCTTGAGGGGCTCGGCGATGGTGCGGCCCTCGCTGATGGACTCCCGGGTTTTCATGATCGCCTGTTCGATCACGGCGTTCCCCGCGGTTTTGGCCACCACGTCGAGGCCCTCGAGGATCGGCACGCCGGAGCTCACGAGCGTGCCCAGGGTTCGGGTGAACTTGGCCACGGCCACCTTCCGGATGAGGTCGCCGAACACGGGAAGCCGCAGGAACAGCCGGTCGAAGAACATGCGCCCCTTCTCGGCGCGGTAGATCCGCTTGAAGGCGAACGCCAGCACAAAGAGGCAGATCAGGATGAACAGGAAGTACTTCTTGGTGAACTCCGAGAGGGCGATCACGAAGAGCGTGGGCCCCGGGAGGTTCTTGCCCACCCCGGCGAACATCTGCTGGAACACCGGGATCACCCAGATCAGGATGATCGCCACCACGAGCACCGCCACGGCCACCACGGTGGAGGGGTACACCATGGCCCCCTTGACCTTCTTCCGGAGGTTCATGGCCTTTTCGATGTACCCGGCCAGGCGGTTCAGGATGGTGTCCAGGATGCCGCCCACCTCGCCGGCGTTCACCAGGTTCACGTAGAGCCGGTCGAACACCTTGGGGTGCTTCGAGAGGGCGTCGGCGAAGGTGGCCCCGCTCTCCACGTCCTCCTTGACCTTGAGGATCACCTCCTTGAACGTGGGGTTCTCCTGCTGGCTGCCCAGGATCTCGAGGCACTGCACCAGGGGGAGCCCGGCGTCGATCATGGTGGCGAACTGCCGGGTGAACACCACGATGTCCTTGGTCTTCACCTTGGGCTTGAGCCCGGGGATCTTGATCTCGGCCTGGCCCAGGCTCTTCTTGACCTTGGTGGGCGTGATGCCCTGGGCCCGGAGCTGGGCCGTCACCACGGCTTCGCTCGGCGCCTCCATCGTGCCCTTCTGGATCTTGCCGCCCCGGGCCCTTCCTTCCCACTTGTACACCGGCATGGGAACCTCGCTTTAGACCTCGTTCGGTCAACCCTCGGGATGTCGCGCCGCCCTTGTCCTCACGCCCTGGCCCCGGACATGGCCGGCCGGGCCGCCCGGCGGGCGTCCACCACGTCGGGGGTGCCCTTGGCCAACATCTGGCGCAGTTCGGCCGGGTCGGGGCTTCGGATCATGGCGTCCTCGAGCCGGATGATCTTCTTCGTGACCAGGTGGTAGAGCGACTGGTTCATGGTCTGCTGGCCGTACTTCTCCTGCCCCATCTGCATCTGGGAGTAGATCTGGTGGACCTTGTCCTCCCGGATCAGGTTCCGGATGGCGGCGTTGGGCACCATGATCTCCACCGCCAGGGCCCGGCCCCGGCCGCTCGCCCGGGGGATGAGTTGCTGGCTCAGGATGCCCTCGAGCACGAACGAGAGTTGGGCGCGTACCTGGGGCTGCTGGTGGGGCGGGAACACGTCCACGATCCGGTTGATGGTCTGCACGGCGGTGTTCGTGTGCAGCGTGGCGAAGCACAGGTGCCCGGTCTCGGCGACGGTCAGCGCCGCCTCGATGGTTTCCAGGTCGCGCATCTCGCCGATCATCACCACGTCGGGGTCCTGGCGCAGGATGTACTTCAGGGCCTTGCGGAAGCTGTCGGTGTCGGAGTTCACCTCCCGCTGGTTCACCACGCAGTTCTTGTGGGGGTGGAGGTACTCGATCGGGTCCTCGATGGTCACGATGTGCTCGTGGCGCTCGGTGTTGATCTTGTCGATGATCGCCGCGAGGGTCGTCGATTTCCCGGACCCGGTGGGCCCGGTGACGAGCACGAGCCCCCGGGGTTTGGACGCGATCTCGTGGACCACGGGCGGCAGGCCCAGTTCCTCGAAGCTGAACACCTTGAACGGGATGGCCCGGAACGCCCCGGCCACCGAGCCGCGCTGCATGAAGATGTTGGCCCGGAACCGGGAGAGGTCCTTCACCCCGAACGAGAGGTCGAGCTCGTTCTCCTCCTCGAACCGGTGCTTCTGGGCCTCGGTCAGGACCGAGTAACACAGCCGCTTCGCGTCGGCCGGGGTGAGCGGGGGAAGGTCCAGGGGCACCATCCGGCCGTCGATCCTGAGCTGGGGCGGCGAGCCGGTGGTGATGTGCAGGTCGGACGCGCCCCGCTCGATCATGGTCTTGAGGAGTTGGTGCAGGCTGATCATGGCTTCCCTCTTCCGTGTGGGTTCGGCTGGGCGGCCGGGCTGCTCGGCAGCTAGGCGGCTAGGCAGCCAAGAGCACGCGGGATCCCGGCGTCATCGCCTGTGGCAACGGGTAAGACGGCCGCCGTACCAGGGGTCAGAGTTCAGAGGACGGATGCCAAAAGACCTCTGTCTTCTGTCCTCTGGTCCCTGCTCAGTCCTTCACGGTCACCCGGACCACCTCTTCCAGGGTGGTCACGCCCTCCATGAGTTTGGTGATCCCGCTCATCCGCAGGGTCTTCATGCCCTGGCGCACGGCCTCGGCCTTGAGCTCCATGGAGCTCGCCCCGTTCAGGATGAGCTCCTTGATCTCGTCGGTGATGACCATGACCTCGTAGAGGGCCACCCGGCCCTTGAATCCCGTGTCGGCGCAGTTGGCGCAGCCCGTGCCCCGGTAGCAGGTGAAGGTGCCGATCCGGTCCTCGGGCACCCCGATGTCCAGGAGCGCCTGGGCCGGCACCTCGACCTCCTCCTTGCAGTTGGGGCAGATCCGGCGGGCGAGCCGCTGGGCCACGATGAGGTTCGTGGCCGAGGCCACCAGGAACGGCTCCACCCCCATGTTCAGGAGCCGGTTGATCGTGCTCGGGGCGTCGTTGGTGTGCAGGGTGGAGAGCACCAGGTGGCCGGTGAGGGCGGCCTTGATCGCGATCTCGGCCGTCTCGAAGTCCCGGATCTCGCCCACCATGATGATGTCGGGGTCCTGCCGCAGGAAGCTTCGCAGAGCGGCCGCGAAATTGAGCCCGATCTCCTCGTGGATCTGCACCTGGTTGATGCCGGGCAGGTTGAACTCCACCGGGTCCTCGGCCGTGGAGATGTTGGTCTCGGGGGTGTTGAGCTCGGAGAGGGCCGAATACAGGGTGGTGGTCTTCCCCGAGCCCGTGGGCCCGGTCACGAGCACCATGCCGTAGGGCTTGTGGATCGCCTCCTTGAAGTCCTTGAGGGCCTTCTCCTCGAACCCCAGCTTCGTCATGTCGAGCTGGAGGTTCGACTTGTCGAGGAGCCGCAGGACGATCTTCTCCCCGAAGAGCGTCGGCAGCACCGACACCCGGAAGTCCATGTCCTTGTCTTTGGAGATCTTGAGCTTGATCCGGCCGTCCTGGGGGAGCCGCCGCTCGGCGATGTCCAGGCTGGCCATGATCTTGACGCGGCTCGTGATGGCGTTTTTGAGCTTCATCGGCGGCCGCATCTGCTCGTAGAGCACGCCGTCGATGCGGTAGCGGACCCGGAAGCTCTTCTCGTAGGGCTCGATGTGGATGTCGCTCGCGTTCTTCTTGATGGCGTCGGAGAGGATCAGGTTTACGAGCTTGACGACGGGGGCGTCCTCGACGGCGCGCTCGAGATCGGCCACGTCCACGTCCTCTTCGTCCTGGACGAGTTCCAGTTCGTCCAGGTCGAAGTTGCCCATCACGTCCAGCAGCGTGGCCGACGAGTCGTAGTACCGGTCGATCGCCTCCTTGATGGCCGACGGCGCCGCCAGCACCATCTCCACGTTGTAGCCCGTGAGGAACTTGATGTCGTCGAGGGCGAACATGTTGGAGGGGTCGTCCACGGCCACGATCAGGGTGGAGCCGACCCGGTTGATGGGGATGATCCGGTACTTCTGGACCAGATCCTCGGGCACGAGCTTCGTGACCTCGGGATCCACCTCGAAGTTGGCGAGGTCCACCGTGGGCACCCCGTACTGCTTCGAGAGGGTCCGGACGAGGTCCTTCTCGTCCACCAGGCCGAGCCGCACCAGCGCCTCGCTCAGGCGGCCCCCGTTCTTGCGCTGGTCCTCCTTGGCCTTTTCGAGGTCGGCCGGGGTGAGGACGTTTTCCCGGATCAGCAGTTCGCCGAGTCGTTTGGACATGAGATCGTCCTGTGGCTATCAGCTAGGCGGCTAGGCGGCCGCGACGTTTGGCCCCTGCGCGGGGTGGCCGCACCCTCACAGGTGGAAGGCCCCGGCGCGTCTGCCTCGGCGCAGGGGTCCTCCGGGGCCGAGGCTCCGCGCCCGTCACTCCCCCATGGCCCGGGCCATCACCGCCACCGGGGCTTCCCGGCCGGTCCAGAGTCGGAGCGCCTCGGCGCCCTGGTAGAGCAGCATCGACCGGCCGGAGGCGGCCCGGTGCCCGGCGACGCGGGCCTGGTCCACCAAAGCCGTCTCCAGGCCCCTCCGGTAGGCCATGTCGTACACGGCGAGCTCCGGGAGGCTCCCGAGATCCCACGGCCACCGGGCGCCGTCGTCGAGGCCCGCCGGGGTCGCCCCCACCAAGAGGTCCCCCGGCCCGGGCGCGAACGCCGTGATTTCCACGGCTTCCAGGCGACAAGGGGAGATCCGGGGCGCCAGGGCGCGGGCGAGGCCCTCGGCACGGATAGCGTTTCGGTTCATCACGAAGATTTCTTGAGCGCCCCCCGACGCCAGGGCCACCACGGCCGCCTTTGCGGCCCCTCCGGCGCCCCAGATCCAGGCCCGCCGCCCCTGGGGGTCATACCCCAGGTCCTCCGCCAGGGCCCGGGCGAACCCGGCCACGTCGGTGTTGAAGGCGCGCCAGCCCCCCTCCGCCGCCACCAGGGTGTTGGCGGCCCCCACCAGGCGGGCCGTGGGGTCGGCTTCGGCGGCGAGGCGAAGTGCCGCTTCCTTGTGGGGCACGGTGACGTTCAGGCCCGCGACCCCGAGGGCGAGGCAGCCGGCGAGCGCCGCCTCAAGGCCCTCGGGGGCGACGTCGAAGGCCAGGTACACGGCGTCCAGGCCCAGCGCCGCAAACGCCGCGTTGTGCATGGCCGGGGACAGGCTGTGGGCCACGGGGTGGCCGAGGAGGCCGTACAGGCGGGTGCGGGGGGTGGGGCGGGGGATCATGGGGCGGCGCGGGCCGCTTCCTTGGGCGTTCCCAGCAGGCGACGCACCTCCGTGACGTCGGAGCGGATGTGGGCGACGAGGTCGTCCACGGAGCGGAAGGCGATCTCGCCCCGGATCCGTGCCACGGGCTGGATCCGGAGTTCGGCGCCATAGAGATCCCCTGAGAAATCCAGGAGATAGGCCTCGACCCCGCTGGCCGAGGCGCCGAAGGTCGGGTTGGGGCCGATGTTCACCGCCGCGCCGTAGGTGCCCGACGGGGTTTCGGCCCACGCCGCGTACACGCCGGCTGGCGGGAGACACTCCTCCCGCGGCAGCACGTTCGCCGTGGGAAACCCGAGCCGCCGGCCCCGGGCAGCGCCGTGGATCACGGGGCCGTGGAGGGTGTAGGGCCGGCCGAGAAGCCGGGCGGCCGTTTCGAAGTCCGCCGATTGGACCGCCCTTCGGATCCGGGTGGAGCTCACCACCTCCCCGTCGAGGAGGAACTGGGGGAGCACGCGCACCCGGAATCCGGCCCGGCGGCCCTCCTCCTCGAGCAGGGCGATGGATCCCCTGCGCTCCCGGCCGAACCCGAAATCCGGCCCCACCCAGATCTCCCTCGCGCCGAGGGCGTCCACGAGGGTGCGGCGCACGAAGTCCGTGGGGTCCTGCGCCGCGTACTCCCGGTCGAACCGGGCCCACACGAGCACGTCCACCCCCAGTTCCTCGATCCGCGCCACCCGGTCCTCGAACGAGGTGAGCAGGGGGGGGCAGTACGCCGGGTTCAGAACCCGCAGGGGGTGGGGGTGGAACGTGTACACCACCGACGCGACCCCGAGCTCGCCCGCCCGGGCCACGACCCGGCCGATGAGCTCCCGGTGCCCCAGGTGGACCCCGTCGAAGTTCCCGATGGTGACGACCGAACCCCCCAGGGTGCCGGGGGCCAGTTGGTTGTGTTCGATGACGCGCATGGCAGCCGTTGAAGCGCTGGAAGGCGGGGGAGGCGAAACGGCGAAAACGCCGAAACCCCTCTCCACGCCGGGGATGACGGAATCGGGCGGCGATTCGCCGGAGCCTCCACGCCGCGAGGGGCGTGGGGGGCGATCTTCCGATGCCGCCGCAAAGCGCTAACGGTAGGTGGGCCGGGGCGGGGTGTCAAGGCGCGGAAACCCGGCGGCCAGGAGGCATCCGCCCACCACGAGCACCCCACCCACCCACTGGGCCGGGCCCGGGAGCTCCCCCAGGGCCAGGGCCGCCACGAACCCGGCGTAGAGGGGCAGGGTGTTGTAGAATGCCATGGCCCCCGAGGGGCCGAGCCGCCGTACCCCTTCGTTCCAGGCCAGGAAGGCCACGAACGAGGGGCCGGCGCCGATGTAGAGGAGGGCGGCCACGACCCCGGGCGACCAGCGGGGCGGCAGGGCGTCCCACTCCCAGGCGGCCGGGCCGAGGAGCACAAGGGCGCCGAGCACCGTGGACGTGGCGGTGACCCACACCGTGGGGTGGCGTTCGAGGAGCCTGCGCCCGGCGATGGAGTACAGGGCCCAGCACACGACGGCCCCGAGAACGAAGAGGTCGCCCGGGTTGAACCGCAGGGACGTCAGGATTTCCCAGGACCCCCGGGAAAGGATGATGGCGACCCCGACAAGGCTCACCAGCCCGCCGATCACGTGCTGCCGGGCAAGCGGGGTGCCGAGGAGTAGCCGGGCGAGAAACACGGTCACCAGCGGCCCCGCCGCGTTCACGAGCCCGGCGTTCACGGCGGTGGTGGACCGGAGCCCCGCGTAGAGGAGCACCTGGAACCCCACCACCCCGGTCAGGGCCATTGCCGCGATGAGCCCCCAGTCCCTCCGGGTGGCTCCTTTGGGGCCCGCCCGGGTCCGCCACAGGAGCAACCCGAAGAGCACCGAGGCGATCGCGCCCCGGATCGCGGCGAGGGTCCAGGGGCCCACCGCGTCCCGGAGGGCCCGGCCGAGCACGACGTTGCCGGCCCACAGGAGCGTGGCGGCGTTGACGAACAGGTAATCGGTCCACTTGATCACGGGTGCGCCTGAGGATCTATGCTGGGCCGCCGTGCAGTTGAGAGTGTTATTAGCCCGGCGCCAATAGAGGCGCGCAAGGGAGTCGCCAGGGCATGGGGCCTACTTCCGGCCGTGCGTGAGTGCAGCATCCGGCCACGGTAGGAGCCACGCCCGGCGCTCCAGCAGGCCCCATGCCCCGGGCCGTGCCTATTTAGCCGCCGGAGCAATAGCCCCGGCGGGACCATCCCGGGAACCCCCCGGGGCGACCCCTGCGGTTCCGAGCGGACCCTACCGGCGGCCGCGAGGTTGTGGAACCCTACCGGGTCGGTTCTGCCGGTTCAAGCCCGAGGCGGCTCGGGCCGAAAGGAGATGCCGGTGCCCCAGTTCCGGGTACAGCCTGCGGACGTGGACGAACGGGGGGGACGGGCGATCCTCCGGGGGGCCGAGGCGCACCACCTCACCCGGGTGTTGCGGCTGGGGGCGGGCGAGACCGTGCTCCTCTTCGACGGCGCCGGCCGGCGCTGGGCCGGGGTGGTCGAACGCACGGGCCCCGAGGTGGTGGTGGCGGGGCTTACCCCCCAGGCCGCCAACGAATCCCCGGTGCGCCTGGAGCTGGTGGTGGCCCTGCCCAAGGGGGAGCGGTGGGACCGGGTCCTGGAGAAGGGCACCGAGCTCGGGGTGAGCGCGTTTCGGCCGGTGTACACCGAGCGCACGGTGGTGCGCGTGCCGCCGGGCCAGGAGGCCCGGCGCCTCGAGCGGTGGAGGCGGATCGTGGAGGCCGCCGCGAAGCAGTGTGAACGGGGGGCGCTTCCGGAGGTGTTCCCGCCGGTCCCGATCGCGGATGCACTCGGGGTCCTGGGGGCGCCGGGCCCCGACGAGGCGCGGGTGGTGTGGGCCGAGAGGAGCCTCGAACGGTTCGCCCCGCCGCAGGACGTCCGGCGGGCGATTCTGGCATCGGGGCCCGAGGGGGGGTGGACCGAACACGAGCTGGGTCTGCTGCGGCAGGCGGGGTTTCGGCCGGCCGGGCTGGGTCCCCGGATCCTCCGGGCCGAAACCGCCGCGGTGGTGGGCGCGGCCCTGGCCCAGTTCTGGTGGGGGGATCTGAACGGCTAGGAAGCCCGGGAGTTGTGCCGGCTAGAGAAGCGTTTTGGGCGCGGCCGCGGGCGCCGCGGTCTTGTGGGGGGAGAACCCCGGTGATACGGTGACGAGCCGAGGCCCTGAATCCGGAGGTCGATCATGAAATGCCCCAAGTGCGGCTACACCAGTTTTGACCACCTCGACGAGTGCAAGCGGTGCGGCACGGACCTGCGGGACGTGCGGACCCTCCTGGGGTTGATCGTCGTGCGGCCGGAGGACCGGATCGCAGTACCCCAGGAGGCGGCCTTCGAGGAACCCGTGCCGTCGGAGGCCTTCGTCACCGCGGACGAAGAGATCCACGCGGTCGACCTCGGGGGTGGGGAAGACGGGCCCGAGGAGTTCCTGTCGGACATGGACTTTGAGGAATCCTTCGAAGACGTGGTGGAACGCACCAGTTACGAGGCGGTCGAAGAGGCGAACACGGGGACGCCGGTGGCGGACGTCCCGGAGGAGGACGACGGCCTGCTGGACCTGGACTTCTCCGATATCTTCGCCGAGGAGAAGAAAGAGAAGGAATGAATGAGTGCTCAATGTCCGGCCGTTCGTGGGATTCCCTTGACGGGGTGTGGGGCCTCGGGTAGCGTGGGCGCCCGGGGTCGTCCATCGGGCGGCCCCAGGTAGGTCGGGTTCCCACAATCCCCCTCGGGTGTGAAGGAGAGGTCGCCGACCTCTCCTTTTTTTGTTTGTAGGTGCCCCCTGGGGCACGCCAGAGAGCAAGGAGTCGTTCGTGAGCAAGTCGTTGTCCCCGTTTGCCGTGCGCCGTGTGTATTGCGACCGCCCCATCGTTCAGGGGGGCATGGGGGTGGGGGTGTCGTTGGCCGAGTTGGCGGGGGCCGTGGCCCGGGAAGGGGGCATGGGCACGGTGTCGAGCGCGTGCCTCGACCGGTTGGTGAGCCGTCGCCTCGGCCGGGACGTCGGTGCCAGGGAGGCCGCTGCCGCCGAGATCGCCCGGGCCAAGGCGTTGTCGGAGGGCCGGGGCGCCGTGGCCATGAACGTCATGGTGGCGATCCAGGAGTCCTACGCCGAGAGCGTTCTCGGGGCCCTCGACGGGGGGGCCGACGCCATCGTGTCGGGCGCGGGGTTGCCGCTTTCGCTCCCCTCGGTCGTGGCGGGGCATCCCCGGGCCGAGGACGTGGCGCTGATCCCCATCGTGTCCTCGGCTCGGGCGCTCCGGGTGCTGGGGAAACGGTGGGCGGCCGCCGGCCGCCGGCCCGACGCCGTCGTCGTCGAAGGCCCCATGGCGGGCGGACACCTGGGGTGGAAGAGCCGGGACGAGGTGGAGGATCCGGCCCATTCCCTGGAGAACCTGGTGGACGAGGTGCTCGCCGAGGCGGAGCGGCAGGGGGGCATTCCGGTGATCGCGGCCGGGGGGATTTACGACCACGAGGATGTGGCGGCCATGCTCCGGCGGGGTGCCGCGGCGGTCCAGCTCGGAACCCGATTTCTGGCCACCCAGGAAAGCGGGGCCTCCGAGGCCTACAAGCGGGCCGTGGTCGCAAGCACCCTTCAGGATATCGAGGTGGCGGTGGCGCCCGGTAGCCCCTGTGGGCTGCCGTTCCGGGTGCTGCGCTCGTCGAGCATGTACCGGAAGGCGGTCTCCGGGGTGCTGCGGGTCCGGTGCGACAAGGGGTACCTTAGGGGCCCCGCGGGTTGCCTGGCCGTGCGGGAGCAGGGCAAATACTTTTGCATCTGCAACGGGCTTTTGAGCTCGGCCGGGTACAACCCCGACGAGGAAGCGCCCCTGTACACGGTGGGGGCCAACGCCTGGCGGGTGGACCGGGTCGTGCCGGTGAGGGAGTTGATGGCGGAGCTCTCCGGGGAAACCCCTGCTACGCTGGCCCGTGCTGCCAACGCGTGAGCAGGCTGGAAAGCTGGAAGGCTGGAAAGCTGGAAAGCTAGAAGGCTAGAAGGCTAGAAGGCGGGGAGGCTCACCCCCCTGCTACCGGCTTGATAGCGAGACCCACAGGTCGCCGGGAAAAGGGAGAGGAAGCAGGATCCCACCTGCTGTCCCGGCAGGTTCGAGACCTGGGTAGGGCCCAGCGAGGCCGGTGCTCGGGTTCCCGTCGTCCGGTGCTCTGGAAGGGGATTGGGGGTCAGGGACTCCGCCTCCTCTCCGCGAAACCGGCCGCGCCGGCTCGATCCCCGAAGGCCGCTTCGCACTCCCTTCCGTTTCGCGCAACGATACGGATCCGCCGTCGGCGGGTTCTTCCCGCATCCATTTCCAACCCTATGCCATGAACCGACTGCAAGAACTCCTCTCCGTAGTGGCCGAGGCGTTGGGGCCCTACGACGCGGACGAGGCCGTGATCGAGGCCCTGCGCACCCTCCTCGACAACCGCTACGAAGGCCTGATCGTGGTGGATGCCGAGGGCCGGGTCGTGTACATGAACCGCGAGAACGAGCGGTTCCTGGGGCTCGAGCGGGGCGCGGCCAAGGGCCGCCACATCACCGAGCTTATCCCCTCGTCGCGGCTCCACGTGGTGTGCCAGACGGGCCGGGCCGAGGTGGGGCACCTCCAGGAGATCGAGGGGAAGACGAAGGTGGTGGCCCGCATCCCCCTGCGCCGCGACGGCCGGGTGGTGGGCGCCATGGGCTCGATCATGTTCCGGGATCTCCGGGAGGTCGCGCGCCTTAGCCGGAAGGTAAAGGTCCTCGAGGACCAGGTGGCGAGCTACCAGCGAAAGCTCCGGAATCTGCCCCATCGCAACCGGTACACCTTCGACCACATCTTGGGAACGGGGCGAAAGCTCCGGGAAGCCGTGGACCTGGCCAAGCGCGTGGCCCGCTCGGAGGCCGACGTGCTGCTGGTGGGCGAGACCGGCACCGGGAAGGAGCTCTTCGCCCACGCCATCCACAACGAGAGCCCCCGGGCCGACGGGCCCTTCGTCCGGCTCAACTGCGCGGCCATCCCCCGGGAGCTCGCCGAGTCCGAGCTGTTCGGGTACGAGCCCGGGTCGTTCTCGGGGGCCGACCGAAAGGGCCGGATCGGCAAATTCGAACAGGCCCACGGCGGCACCATCTTCCTCGACGAGATCGGGGATCTCCCGCTGGATATCCAGGCGAAGCTCTTGCGGGTGCTCCAGGAGCGGGAGGTGGAGCGCCTGGGGGGCACCGGCCCCCGGTACGTGGACTTCCGTCTCATCGCCGCCTCCAACGTGGACCTGAAGGAGCTGGTCGAGGCCGGGCGGTTCCGTGCGGACCTCTATTTCCGGCTGAACCGGCTCCTGGTGTACCTGCCTCCCCTGCGGGACCACCCGGAAGACATCCCCCTGTACGTGGACCACTTCCTGGACACACACTTTCCGTTTGAGGGGACCGGAAAGCGCCGTATGGCGCGGGAGGCCCTCGAGGCCCTCCGGCGGTACCCCTGGCCGGGGAACGTGCGGGAACTCCAGAACGCCGTGGAGCGGGCCGCCTGGAACGCGGCCGGGCCGGTGATTGAGGTGCGGGATCTGCCGGTCCAACTCTTGACGGCCGATCTCCCTGAGATGCCGGAAAGGGATCCTCCCCTCTTGCGCCAGGCCGTGGAGGAGGCCGAAAAGCGTCTCATCCGCCGGGTCCTGGAGATTACCGGGGGGAACAAGCGGCGGGCCTGCGAGCTGTTGGGAATTCACCGGGCCACTCTGTATCAGAAGCTCGCGCGGTACGGCCTGGGCTGATCCCTGTTGTCTTGTTTGTGCGACATGTCGATTTTTTGAGACACGCCGCGGGCCCTTCTCACCGCGGAGTTCCCCGACGATCTCCCCCGAAGTGTCGGATTTCGTAGACATTCGCCCTGCCGCCTCCCGATCGCATCCCCTGCCCTAGATCCACGAAACGCCTTAAGAAGAAAAGAAAAACAGATCTTCTCCCTGCCCTGGCATGGCCTTTGCTCTCCACTTGGGGCGCGATGGGAGGTGCCCCGCCCCGAGGGGTACGGCACGTGAGGAGGAAGGACCATGGTGGAAGCGGTGCGGATCTTTGCGGCCGGGACGGCCGCGGTGTTCGTCGGTATGGGGCTCGTCTATGTGGCCGTGCGCCTCGTGGCCGCCGGCGTGAGCCGCTGGGCCGAAAGGGAAGGGGGCGAGGCATGAGTGCCGGGGGATGGATCGGCGAACTGGTCCACCAGACGGGATTCCTCGGGCTCACCTGGGGCCACCCGGTGATGTGGCTCGTCGCCGGGTTTTTCCTGTACCTGGCCATCGTCAAAAAGTTCGAGCCCCTGCTGCTCCTGCCCATCGCCTTCGGGATGCTCGTGGTGAACCTGCCGGGCACCGGGCTCATGGAGCCGGGCGAGGGGCTCCTGTGGCGGTTCTTCCACTACGGCATCGAGTGGGAGGTCATTCCTCCCCTCATCTTCCTGGGGCTCGGGGCCCTCACCGACTTCGGGCCGCTCCTGAGCCAGCCGCGGCTCATCTTTCTGGGGGCCGGCGCCCAGGTGGGGGTGTACATCACCTTCTTCTGCGCCCACCTCATGGGCTTCGACCTCAGGGAGGCCGCCACCATCGGCATCATCGGGGGCGCGGACGGCCCGACCACGATCTACCTGGGGTCGAAGCTGGCGCCCCACATGCTCGGGACCGTGGCCGTGGCTGCGTACTCCTACATGGCCATGGTGCCCCTCATCCAGCCGCCCATCATGCGGTTGCTCACCTCCCAGGCCGAGCGGAAAATCCGCATGCGCAAGGCCCGCAAGGTCCATCCGGCCGAGAAGGTGCTGTTCCCTGTGATCGCGGCCTTGGTGGTGATCCTGCTCGTGCCGGCCTCGGCGCCCCTGATGGCCATGTTCATGCTCGGGAACCTGTTCCGTGAGTCGAAGGTGGTCGACCGGTTGGTGGGCGCGAGCCAGAACGAGCTCATGAACATCGTGACGATCCTCCTGGGGATCAGCGTGGGGGCCACGATGAGGGCCGAGACGTTCCTCCAGCCGAAGGTGATTTTCGTGTTCTTCCTAGGGCTTTTTGCATTCATGGTGAGCACCGCGTCCGGGATCCTGCTCGCGAAGTTGATGAATCTCCTGAGCCGGGACAAGGTCAATCCGCTCCTGGGCGCGGCCGGGGTGAGCGCCGTGCCCATGGCCGCCCGGGTAGTCCACAAGGTGGCCTCGGAGGAGGACCGGCAGAACTACCTCCTGATGTACGCTATGGGACCCAACGTGGCCGGGGTGCTCGGCACGTTGATCGCGGCCGGCGTGTTCTTGGCGATGGTGGGGGGATGAGCGTGTTAGGGCGCTGAGATGCGCCCTGCCGCCGGGACGCTGTACGAGGAGGGGGGAGGCGGATCGAGTCGAGAAAGGTGACCCCTCGGACCGCAGAGGGAGAACCTCCGACCGTGGGCCGCGGTTGATGGAATAAGAGTTGCTTCCCCGATCCACCCCGGGAGCCGGGGTGCCAACCCAAGGAGAGTTGTGCCATGATTGAGGTCAAAGCCCCGATGGCCGGAAACGTGTGGAAGGTGGAGTGCGCGCCCGGAGAGGCCGTGGCGGCCAACGACCCGGTGGTGATCCTGGAGGTCATGAAGATGGAGGCCGACGTGTTTGCGCCGGCCGCCGGGGTGGTGAAGGAGGTCCGGGTGAAACCCGGGGATGCCGTGGAGGAGGACCAGGTCCTCGTCGTGTTGGAACCCGCTTGAGGGAAAAGGAGGAGCCATGATCTTCGAACTGACGCCCGAACAGAAGATGGTGCAGGAGCAGGCCCGGCGGTTTGCGGAGAACGAGATCAAGCCGTTCGTCGAAAAGGAAGAGGCCGAGCACGCCTTTCCCCTGGAGCGGGTGCGCAAGATGGGGGAGCTCGGGTTCTTCGGCTGCGGCATCGACGAGAAGTACGGCGGAAACGGCATGGGGCTCCTGGAGAGCGTGCTCCTGGCCGAGCAGATCGCCAAGGTGAGCCCCTCCTGGCGGCTCCCGTTCAACATGCAGAACCTGGGACCGGCGCTGACGGTGCAGAAGTTCGGCACCGAGGAGCAGAAGGAGAAGTACATCCCCGGGTGGGTCAGCGGAGAGAAGATCGGGTTCTTCGCCATCACCGAGCCCAACAGCGGCTCGGACGTGGCCAGCATGAAGACCACGGCCACGGACAAGGGCGACCACTGGGAGCTTAACGGCACGAAGACCTGGATCTCCAACGCCCACGTGGGGGACGTGGGGCTCGTGTACGCCTACACCGATCGGTCGAAGAAGTACCAGGGCATGACCTGCTTCCTGGTGGATCTGAAGAACACCGAGGGCGTCACCACCCGGGCGATCGAGACGAAGCTCGGGCTCCACTGCGCCCCGACCGGTGAGATCTATTTCGACGGGGCCAAGATTCCGAAGGATTCCGTGCTCGGCCAGGTGGGCGAGGGCTTCAAGATCTGCATGTGGCAGCTCAACAACACCCGGCTCGGGTGTGCGGCCGGCGCCCTCGGGTGCGCCGGGGGGCTCATCGATCTCGCCATCCAGTACGCCAACGAGCGCACCCAGTTCGGGAAGCCGATCGGCGAGTTCCAGATGATCCAGTCCACCATTGCGGAGCTCGTGGCCGAGCACCACGCGGCCCAGCTCCTCGTCTACCGGGCGGCCTACCTCAAGGATAAGGGCCTGCCGAACCAGTTTGAGACCTCGATCGCGAAGTACTACTCGGCCGAGGCCGCGGTGCACGCGGCCAACGAGGTGATGAAGATCTACGGCTCCTGGGGGTACTCCACCGAGTACCCGGTGGAGCGCTACTTCCGGGATGCCAAGTCGTACCAGGTGGTGGAAGGCACCTCCAACATCCAGAAGCTCATCATTTCCGGGATCGCTCTGGGGAAGGCGCCCAACCGCTGATCCCCCGAGGGAGGAGGCGCGTTTGCGCGGGGCCCCCGCCGTTCGGTCGGCCGGGGCTCTTTTTTTTCGGCGGGAACCAGGGCCCGGGGGTTGCATACCGACCAAGCGTTTGGTAAACAAGGCGTGGATTTGACCCGGCGTTTTGCCGGGGCGGGCCGGGCCGACCGGGCCGGTTCCGCGGTGGAAAACGGCCGAGGACGTGTGAAACTTTACCGGCCGGAGTCGGGAGCCCCGGCCCGGTCCGGTGCCCTGACACGCGACGTAGGAGCGGACACCATGAACATCGCTGACACCCTGGACCGCAACAACATTTTCTTCCCGGAGCGCGAGGCGATCGTGTGCGGCGATCGCTCATGGACCTATGGACAGTTCTGGGCCGACGCGAACCGGATGGCGAACGCCCTCCAGGGGTTGGGGGTGGAGCAGGGGGACAAGGTGTGCCTGTTCCTCACCAACTGCCCCGAGTTCATCATCGCCTACTACGCCTGCCAGAAGGTGGGGGCCGTGGCCGTGTCCATCTCGAGCATGTGCAAGGCCGACGAGGTCGAGTACATGGTGAACGACTCCGAGGGCGTGGTGCTCATCACCGAGGAAGCCCTCATGGAGCACGTGCCGGCCCGGGACAGGATCCCGAACCTGCGCACGGTGGTTTCGATCGACGGGGAGTCCGGGGACCGGAAGTGGTCGGACCTGCTCGAGGCGGCGTCCCCCGAGTTCCGCACGGTGTACACCGACCGCCACGAGGGGGCGGCCATCATCTACACCTCGGGCACCACCGGCAAGCCGAAGGGGGTGGTGCTCACCCACGGGAACGTGGTCTCCAACACGAACGCCGCCAAGTACATGTGCCAGATGCGCCCCGACGACCGGGCCATCTGCTTCCTGCCGATCTACCACTCCTTCGCCCAGAACTTCATCTTCAACTCGGTGATCCAGGCCGCGTGCACCCTGGTGCTGCACAAGAAGTTCGACCTGGACCGGGTGATCGAAAGCCTTCGGAAGGACCGGATCACCCGGTGGTACGCCGTGCCGGCCATCTACATCATGGTCCTGAACGACCCGCGCTCGGCCGAGGCCATGAAGACGGTGCGGTACTGCTTCTCGGCGGCCTCGTCCATGCCCGGCGAGGTGGCCCGGCAGTGGAAGGAGAAGTTCGGCCTCGTGATCCACGAGGGGTACGGGCTCACCGAGACCACACCGTTCTCCACCTACAACCACGAGTTCCGCCACAAGGAGGGGTCGGTGGGCACGGCCGTCATGGACGTGGAGATCCGGATCGCCGACGCCGACGGCAACGAGGTGCCCCGCGGGGAGTTGGGCGAGATCTGGATCAAGGGGCCCAACGTGATGAAGGAGTACTACCGGAAACCCGAGGAGACCGCCGAGACCATCGTGAACGGGTGGCTGCGTTCGGGGGACATCGGGTACATGGACGACGAGGGGTACGTGTTCATCGTGGACCGCCTCAAGGACATGATCAACTCGGCCGGGCTCAAGATCTGGCCGCGGGAGGTGGAGGAGGTGATCTACAAACACCCCAATGTGCGAGAGTGCGCCGTGATCGGGGTGCCCCACGAGGTGTTCGGCGAGACCGTGAAGGCGGTGATCGCCCTCAAGGAGCCCGGCCGCACCACGGCCGAGGAGATCATCGAGCTCGTCAAGAAGCACCTGGCCGACTACAAAGCCCCGCGGATCGTGGAGTTCCTGGACGAGCTGCCCAAGAACCCCACCGGAAAGATCCTGAAGCGGGAGCTCAAGGAGCGCGAGAAAAAGCTCCGGGGCGGCGCGTAAACGCGAGCCCCCGTGCGATCGAAGACCGGTG
Organism: Deferrisoma palaeochoriense; assembly: GCF_054656955.1. NCBI lineage: Bacteria > Pseudomonadati > Thermodesulfobacteriota > Deferrisomatia > Deferrisomatales > Deferrisomataceae > Deferrisoma > Deferrisoma palaeochoriense. The sequence continues at coordinate 35,058 of NZ_BAAHXI010000020.1, read as the reverse complement.
ACCGACGACCGCTGACCGACGTTTCGAGGGAGGAGGAGACGATGTTCACCAAGGCCTACATTCCGTTCCGCGGGTACTACTCGAGCCCCTTTTCGAAGTGGCAGGGGACCCTCTCGACCGAGCACTCGCTCGTGCTCGGGGCGCAGACGGCCAGCCGCTGGTTCGGCCAGAAGGGGTGGGACCCGAAGCAGTTCGACTACCTGTATCTCGGGTACACGATCCACCAGAAGCAGGCCTTCTACGGCGCTCCCTGGGTGGCCGGCATGATCGGGGCCGAGGAGACCCCAGGCTGCAATGTGAGCCAGGCCTGCTCCACCTCCACCACCTGTCTCTACTACGCCGCCACGGGGCTCGAGTCGGGGGCCATGGGCCACGTGCTCACCCTCATGACCGACCGGTGCTCCAACGGGCCCCACATCCTGTGGCCGAACCCCCTGGGTCCCGGCGGCCAGATGATCGCCGAGGACTGGGTCATGGAGAACTTTAACCGCGACCCCTTCGCCAAGAACGCCATGATCCAGACGGCCGAGAACGTGGCCAAGGCCATCGGCGTCACCAAGGAGGAGTGCGACGATCTCGCCGCGCTGCGGTACGAGCAGTACACCAGGGCCCTGGAGAATGACCGGGCGTTCCAGAAGCGCTACATGTTCCCGGTGGAGGTCCGGGTCAGCAAAAAGAAGACCCTGACCCTCGAGGCCGACGAGGGCATCATCCCCACGAGCCGCGAGGCTCTGGCCAAGCTGCCCCCGGTGCTGGAGGGCGGGGTCCACTCCTTCGGGGCCCAGACCCACCCGGCCGACGGGAACTGCGCCATCGTTGTGACCACCCGCGACCGGGCCCGGGAGCTCTCGGCCGACCCCGGGGTGGAGATCCAGATCCTCTCCTACGGGTTCGCCCGGGTGAAGAAAGGGTTCATGCCCATGGCCCCGGTGCCGGCGGCCCGCATGGCACTGGAGAAGGCGGGGATCACCATCGATCAGGTGGGGGCGATCAAGACCCACAACCCGTTCGTGGTGAACGACATCTACTTCGCCCGGGAGTTCGGGATCGACCCGGCCAAGGCCAACAACTACGGAAGCCCCCTCATCTTCGGCCATCCCCAGGGCCCCACGGCCGGCCGCTGCATCATCGAAATGATCGAGGAGTTGGTGGAGAAGGGCGGGGGCTACGGGCTCTTCACCGGGTGCGCGGCCGGGGACACCGGCGCCGCCCTGGTGGTCAAGGTGGATGCCACATCCTAATCGGTGCCCGAAGGGGCCCCCAACGCCTGAAGGAGTTGCCATGAAAGAGGTCCTGTCCGGAAACGAAGCGATCGCCCGGGGCGCCTGGGAGGCCGGGGTGCGTTACGCCGCGGCCTATCCCGGAACCCCTTCGACCGAGATCCTGGAGACCATCGGGAGCCGGTACAAGCCGGACATCTACAGCCAGTGGTCCCCCAACGAGAAAACGGCCCTGGAGACGGCCGTGGGGGCCTCGATGGCCGGGGTGCGGGCTTTGGCGGCCATGAAGCACGTGGGCGTCAACGTGGCGGCCGACCCCCTGTTCACGGCCTCGTACACCGGGGTGCGGGGCGGGCTCGTTCTCGTGTGCGCCGACGACCCCAATCTCCACTCCAGCCAGAACGAGCAGGACAACCGCAACTACGCCAAGTTCGCGAAGATCCCGCTGGTCGAGCCCTCCGACTCCCACGAGGCCAAGGAGTTCCTCAAGATCGCCTTCGAGATCTCGGAGGAGTTCGACACCCCGGTGCTGTTTCGCTCCACGACCAGGATCTCCCACTCCAAATCCATCGTGGAGTTGGGCGACCGGGCCGAGCGGCCGGCTCCGGACCACCTGGAGCGGGACATCAAGAAGTTCGTGATGCTCCCGGCCTTCGCCCGGCCCAAGCACCCCCAGATCGAGGAGCGGCTCCGGAAGCTCCGGGCCTACGGCGCCTCGAGCCCGCTCAACCGGATCGAGTGGGGGGACCGGTCGGTGGGGATCATCGCCTCGGGCATCGCCTACCAGTACGCCAAGGAGGCGATGCCGAACGCGAGCTTCCTCAAGCTGGGCCTCACCTACCCGATTCCTGACGACCTGGTGAGGGAATTCGCTTCCAAGGTGGACCAGGTGGTCGTGGTGGAGGAGCTCGACCCGTTTCTCGAGGAGCAGGTGCGGCTCCTGGGGATCGAGGTGGCCCACGGCAAGGACTGGTTCCCCATCGTGGGGGAACTCACCCCCGATTTCGTGGCCGAGAAGCTCACGGGTCGGGCCGCCGAGCGCCAGCCCGCGGCCCAGGGGCTTCCGGTGCGGCCGCCCGTGCTGTGCCCCGGCTGCTCCCACCGGGGGGTGTTCACGGTGCTCCGGAAGCTCAAGGTGTTCGTGTCGGGCGACATCGGCTGTTACACCCTGGGAGCGTTGCCGCCGTTCGACGCCATGCACGCCTGCCTGTGCATGGGCGGGTCCATCACCATGGCCCACGGCATCTCCAAGGCCATGGGGGAGGTGACCGACCGCAAGGACAAGACCGTGGCCGTGATCGGCGACTCCACCTTCTTCCACTCGGGGGTCACCGGGCTCATGGACATGATCTGGAACGGCGGCCATTCGGTGGTTCTGATCCAGGACAACCGGATCACGGCCATGACCGGGGGCCAGGTCACCCCGGGGATCGGGAAAACCCTGATGGGCGACGACGCCCCGGCCATCGAGATGGAGAAGCTCGTGCTGGCCCTGGGGGTGAAGCCCGAGAACGTGCGAGTGGTGAGCGCGTACGACCTGAAGGAGGTCGAGACCGTCCTGAAGGAGGAGCTCGACAAGCCCGAGCCCTCCGTGGTGATCACCAAGGACCCCTGTGTGCTCCAGTACAGGGTCCAGAACACCCCCATGGAGGTGGACCCCGAGGCCTGCACCGCCTGCGGCGTGTGCCTCAAAACGAGCTGCATCGCGCTTGGTATGGTGGGCGAGGGCGACGCCAAGCACGCCCAGATCGACCCCAACTTCTGTACCGGGTGCACCGTGTGCGCCCAGGTCTGCAAGTTCGACGCCATTCGGCCCCAGGCGTGAGGGCCGCCATCCTGACCGGAGGATCCAGATGAAGACGGTGAACCTGTTGTTGAGCGGGGTCGGCGGCCAGGGCGTGATCCTGGCGAGCGCGGTCCTTTCCAAGGCGGCCCTGCTCCAGGGGCTGGACATCAAGCAGAGCGAGGTCCACGGCATGAGCCAGCGGGGCGGGAGCGTGGTGAGCCACGTGCGCATCGGGGAGAAGGTGCACTCGCCCCTGGTGGCCGAGGGCGGCTGCGACATCCTCCTGGGGTTCGAGCCCCTGGAGGCCCTGCGGTTCGCCCACTGGGTGCGCCGCGACGGCACCATCGTGTACACCCCGGACCGGGTGAACCCCTCCACCGTATCGGCGGGGCTCGCGGAGTACCCCGACGACGTGGAGGAGCGGCTCAAGGCCTACCCCGTGAAACTCGTGCGGGTGGAGAGCGCGGCGCTCGCCGAGAAGGCCGGGAACCGCAAGGCCGCCAACGTGGTCCTGGTGGGGGCGGCCTCCCGGTTCCTGGATTTTCCCGAGGAGGTCTGGCGCAAGGCGGTGGAGGAGAGCGTGCCGCCCAAGGTGCGTGAGGTGAACCTCGAGGCGTTCCGGCTGGGACGCGAAGCCGGGGCCTGATCGTCTGAGTGGGCGGGGAGGGGCGCGGGTGGCCGCGCCCCTCTTTTTGGTCGCGGGGGTATGGTAGATCGGTGTTTGGCTGCGTACCGGCTGAACCCCGTTTTGTCCAAGCGAACGCCATTTTCCTTCTTGATCCCCAATCGAACGCATGGTAGGTTATCAACCGCGTTTGATTGGAGGGCCCCACAAGGGGCAGGCAAGCGGCGGTTTACCCCCACCCCAGGAAAGGAGAGGAAGCATGCGACACTGGAAGCACCTGACGGCGTTGGTCGTGGCGGTCGGCGTGGCCCTGAGTCTCGGGGTCGGCATGGCGGCCAAGAAAAAGAACCCGCTGGAGGCGTGGAAGCCCAAGTTCGACCCCTCGGGCGCCAAGTACGTGATGAAGGTGTCCAACGTGTCTCACCCGGTGATCGAGGGGATCGCGGTGGGGTACCGGATCCGCGACGAACTCTGGAAGCGCACCAACGGCCAGATCTATTTCGACTACTATCCGCTTTCCCAGCTCGGCGGCGAGGTGGAGGTCTTGAACCAGCTCGTCATGGGAGCGGTGCAGGGGATGCTGTGCTCCTCGGTGGCGGTGACGAACATCGCCCCCCGGATGGGGCTGGTGAACCTGCCGTTCCTGGTCAACTCCTTCGACAAGCTGGACAAGTTTGTGGAGAACAAGGAGCTTTTCGACCACTTCCTCGCCGGCGCCGAGGAAAAGGGCGTGATGGGGGTGGACATCACGGGTTACGGGAACTACGGCTGGGCCACCACCAAGCCCGTCCGCACCTACGAGGACGCCAAACCCCTGAAGTTCCGGATCGCGGAGGCGGCGGTGAACCAAAGCCTCTACAAGGCGTGGGGCCTGAACGCCGTGGTCATGCCTTGGCCCGACGTGCACATCGCGCTCAAGCAGGGCGTGATCGACGCGCTTGACCATACCCCCATGGTGTGCAACATCACCAAGAAGTTTGAGGTGGCCAAGTACTTCACCCAGATCAACTACGCCCAGGGCCTCTTCATCCACCTGATCAACAAGGCCTGGTTCCAGAGCCTGCCCAAGGATCTCCAGAAGACCCTCCTCGACGTGATCCACGAGGAGTGCGCCAAGACCCGCGTGCTCACCCGGCAGCAGGAGGAGCGGGAGATCGAGAAGGCCAAGGCCAACGGGATCCAGTTCTTCACGCTGCCCGAGGCCGACATGAAGATGCTCCGCCAGAAGGGCGACGTGGTCCACCAGGAGTGGGCGGACCGGATCGGGCCCGATTACCTGAAGAAGGTCCAGGACTTCATGGGCTACAAGCTGTAGGGTCATCCAGGGCCGGGGGCGTTCCCGAGTATGACCGGGGCCCCCGGCCCGTTTTGTTTCCTGCGGGAGGAGCCTCCATGGTTCGGAAGGTGCTGTACGGGATCGACCGGGTCCTGACGTTTTTCGAGGAGTGGACCCTGTTTCTCACGGTGATGGCCGCCCTTGTGGCACTGTTTGTGAGCGTGGTCACGCGTTACACCATCACCTACACCATGACCTGGCCCGAGGAACTGGTGCGGGAGGTCATCATGTACACCACGTTCATCGGGTCGGCCGCCGCCGTGAAAAACCGGGCCCTGATCCGGATCGACGCGGTCCCGAACCTCTTTCCCTGGATCCGAAAGCCCCTCGACTTTCTGAACCACGCCGCCGTGCTCGTTTTCGGGGTGTTCATGACCTACTACGGCTGGAAGCTCGTGAAGCTCCAGTACGTGACCAAGCAGACCACGATCATCCTGAAGATCCCCCAGTATTTGCTGTATCTTATGCTGCCGGCCATGGGGATCTTGATGCTCCTGCGGCTTGCCCACGTGCTCTACGAGGATATCACGGGCCGGCCCGTGGCGGGCGGCGACTCCGAATCCGAAGCGGCGGCCGAGTAGGGCGCGGGAGAGCGGACCATGGAAATGGACAACACTATCTACTACGTGCTGCTTCTTTTGCTTGGGGGCCTCGCCGCAACGATCCCGGTGTACATGTGCCTCTTCTTCACAGGGGTGGTGGGCATGGCGTTTTTCGCCATGACGGCGATGCCGTTCGACACCCAGTCGATGCTCTTGGCCCAGGCGTTTTACCGGAGCATGGACAAGTTCGCCTTGGTCGTGGTGCTCTTCTTCATTCTGTGCGGGAACATCATGACCTCGGGGTCCATCGTGGACAAGCTGATCAAGACGGCCAAGGCCGTGGTGGGCTTTTTCCCCGGCGGCCTCGGCATGGCCGGAGTCGTGGCCTGCGGCATGTTCGGGGCGATCTCGGGTTCCACCGTGGCCACCGTGGTGGCCATCGGCGGGTTCATGATCCCGGCGCTCATTGCCGAGGGGTACGACGAGAAGTATACCGTGGGGGTCATGACCTCGGCGCCGATCCTCGGGATCATCATCCCGCCCTCGATCTCGATGATCCTCTATTCGATGATCACCAACGACTCCCTGGCCGCGCTTTTCATGACCGGATTCGTGCCGGGGTTCCTGATTACCCTGGCCCTATGCTTGTACACGTACTACGTGTGCAAGCGCGACGGGTTCAAGATGCAAAAGCCCCCGCCGCTGCGGGAGTTCCTGGCCGTCATCAAGGAGAGTTTCTGGGCCCTGATGCTCCCGGTGATCATCTTCGGCGGAATCTTCTCGGGCATGTTCACCGCCAACGAGGCCGCCGTGGTGGCCTGTGTATACGCCTTCATCGTGGAGATCTTCATCCACAAGGACATGGGGTTCGCGGAGGTAAAAAAGGTCGTCGTCTCTTCGGCCGTGACCTCGGCCACCCTGCTCGTCATCGTGGCCGGGGCCACGGTGTTCGGCAAGTACCTCACCGTGGAGCGCCTGCCCCAGATCATCACCGAGGCGGTCACCGCGAACATCACGAACAAGTGGGTGTTCCTCGCGGTCGTGAACGTGTTCCTGCTGATCGTCGGCATGTTCATGGACATCATCTCGGCCACGCTGATCCTGACCCCGATCTTCCTGCCCATGCTCTACCAGTTCGGGATCAACAGCCTCCACTTTGGTCTCCTGATGACCGTGAACCTGGGCATCGGGTACATCACCCCGCCCATGGGGGTGAGCCTCTACATCACCGGGGCGGTGGCCAAGAAGGATCTGATCTACGTGACCCGGGCCGTGATGCCGTTCATTTTGCTGCAACTCCTCGTGCTCGCGATTCTCACTTACATCCCGGATCTCGTTCTGTTCCTCCCCAAGATCTTCTACCCGCAGAGCTTCTAGGAGGGTGACGCCATGGCGATCCCGACGCTCGTGTGCACGGACGGGTCGGAGCCCAGCGCCCGGACCCTCGACTACGTGATCCGGCTCGGAAAGCGGATTCCCCTGAAGCTCACCCTAGCCCACGCGGTGGACCTAAAAAAGCTCGAGTACCGAATGATCGCGGACATGTATCTCGACCTCATCCGCGAGAACGCGAAAAAGGTCGGGGCCGAGATCCTGGAGCGGGAGGCGGCGCGGGTGCGGGAGGCGGGCCTGGAGGTCGAGACCCGGCTTCTCGACGGCGCCCCCGGGCAGGCCATCTGCGACGCAGCCAGGGAACTGGGCGCCGCCCTGATCGTGATAGGCCGCAGGGGACAGGCGGACCTGGGGGACCTCCTGTTCGGGTCCACCTCGAGCCATGTGGTCCACCACACCGACCGGCCGACGCTTGTGGTGAAACGCACCGGCCGCTTCCCCAAGGGGCCGGAGGAGGAGCGGCCGATCCGATGCCTCGTGGGGCTCGACGGCTCGGACGCCTCGGAACGGTGCATCGACGCCCTGGTGGCCATCCAGGAAGCGGCGCCCGGGATCCACGTGACCCTGATTCACGTGGTGAACCCCAAAATCCACGGACTCGATCATCTGCCGGGGAAGGCCAAGTACGAGGCCCTCACGAAGCTGTTTGCCCAGGGGGAGGAGATCCTGGAGCGGGAGGCCGAGCGCCTCCGGAAGCTCGGGTTCCAGGTGGCCACACGGGTGGAGGAGGGGACCGTGGGCCGTACCCTGTGCCGCATCTACGAGGAGGACGAGCACGAGATCGTGCTCGTGGGCCGCCGGGGCCTCAAGGAGGCGGCCGAGAAGCTCGTGGGCTCGGTGTCCCACTTCGTTATGCACCACTGCCCGGGCCACGTATTGATCGTGCCGTAGAGGTCTCCCCCCTTGCGGCGCCGGGCGGAGCCGGGGCCCCCTGGCGCCGCCCGGCGCACGATCCCCTGCGCTACTAACACCAACGAAAGTATTGTTAGATTACCGACCTTCACAAGGGAACCAGCGGGTGGGGGGCTGGTGGAGAGCCGGGCGCGGCCCCTTACGTCGCCGCGCCCTCACCCGGCTTGGATTGCTTTGGACGTTCAGGAACTTCCGCCACCGGCGTCCTGGCCTACCGGGCTGACAACGGCATGCGAAGGCGCGGCGATCGGGTGCGCACTCGCGCCCGGCCGGAGCCAGCCCCCCACCCGCGGCCGGCACTACCTTCGTAGGCCTTAGTAACGCTGCCCGGGGTCTTCCATGTGGCGCCGCAGAAGGGCCGTCATCCCGACCGCCAGGGCACAGATCCCCCCGAACACTTTCGCCACCCCATCCCACCCGGCCGCCAGGCCGACGAGCTCCCCCAGCAGGATCGGGCCCACCATTACCCCGAGGTTCCGGCCGGTCATGAGGGCGCCGAAGCCCTGGGCCGCCGGGCCGGCGCCCTTGAGCCGGGCCGGAAGGGCGAAGATGCAGGTGGGGATGATCCCCGAGGCGACGCCGTAGATCGCGAGGAGCCCGAGGCCCATCCCCGTATCCGTGGTGGCGGGCGCGGCGAACCACACCGCGGCCTGGGCGACGAGGCCGGACGTGATCAGCGCCAACAGGGGGACCCCGCGGGAGAGCAGGGCGCCGGCAAGGAGGTTGAAGGCGATGATGAGAACCGGCGGCAGGCCGTACACGAGGGCCGCCTGGCCGGCGTCGAGACCGTGGGCGTCCACGAGGAAGAGCGGCAGCCAGGTCATGAACGCGATGAACTGCAGGGCCCAAAGGAGAAAAAGGCCCGAGGCGAGGAGAAGGGGGGCCCGAACCCGAGGGGCGGTTTCCGCTGAGGTCGGAGCCGCTGGCCCCTGGGGCTCGAGCCGAAGGCGGTCCGTTTGGCCCAGCGCGAGCCCCCAGACGGCGAGCGCCGCCGTGGCCACCAGGGAGGCCCACCACAGCCGGTCCCACCGCCCCCCGGCCGCGAGCGCCCTGGCGGCAAGGCTGCTCAACACCTGCCCCGCCGGGATCCAGGTGGCCCAGAGCGCCGTGGCGAGCATCCGCCGGGCCGGCGGGGCCCCCGCGGTGGTGAGCACCCCGCCCACCACCGCCAGCACGGCGAATCCCGTGCCCTCGAGAAAGCGGCCGAGGAGCATCCACCCGGCGCTCTCGGGCCAGCCGAGACCGATCCCGGTGCCGAGGGCCAGGAGGGCGAGTGCCAGGAACACCAGGGGTGCCGGGCCCGCGCGGCGGAACCACCGGCCCACGGGCCAGGAGAACAGGATGCCCGCCAAGGCATAGACCGACATGAGGGCACCCGAAACCAGGGGTGGGTACCCGTAAGCGCGCACCAGGTCGGGCAGGGCCGGGGGTACCTTGAACTGGTGCAGCGCGGCGAGGACGCCGAGGCCCAGGCCGAAGGCGGCGGTTCCCCAGGAGGGGCGGGTCAGCATGGCGGAGCCTCCGGGGCTAAAGGGGTGTTTCGGGATCCGGAGTCCCCCGATCCGTCAACCGTACATGATCCTGGGCAGGAAGGTGATGATCTGCGGCAAGGCGATCAATGAAAGGGTGCCCAGGATGAGCGCGATCAGAAACGGCATGACCCCCTTGAAGATCAGGTGCAGGGGGATGTCCCGGGCGACCCCGTTCACCACGTAGACGTTGATCCCGACGGGCGGGGTGATGACGCCCATCTGGCCCACGAGCACGATGATCACCCCGAACCAGATGAGGTCGTAGCCGAGGTTCGTCACGATCGGGGCGAAGATCGGGATCGTCAGCATCACCAGGGCCATGGCGTCGATAAAGCACCCGGCCACGAGGTAGATCCCCACGATGGCCGCCATGATGAGCCAGCCCGGCAGATCGAGCCCGCCGACCCAAGCGGCCAGTTCGAAGGGGAGTCGGGTCACCGCGAGAAAGTGGCCGAAGATCGTGGCACCGGCGATGAGAAGGAGCACCATGGCCGAAGTGCGCACCGTCTCATACAGGGATTTCACGATTCCGGTGAGGGAAATCTGGCGGCGGACCAGGGCGAGGAGCAGGATCAGGAACGCCCCGACCGCGCCCGCCTCGGTGGGGGTGAAAAAACCCCAGAAGAGTCCCCCCATAACGAGCGCGAACACGAGCAGGGTTTCCCAGAGTTCCAGGAGCGAAAACAGCCGTTCCTTCCAAGGGAGTTTCTCTCCCGGAGGGGCGTGGTCCGGGTGGCGCTTGCAGTACACCCAGATGGCACCGAGGAACCAGAGGGTCATGTAAATCGCCGGGACTACCCCCGCCACGAACAGCGCCCCGATCGACTGCTCGGTCAGGATGCCGTAAACGATGAGAAGGACGGAGGGGGGCATGAGCATCCCGAGTCCGCCGCCGGCCGCTACGCTCCCCGAGGCGAGGGCGGGGTCGTACCCGTACCGGCGCATCTCGGGCAGGCCGACTACCGCCATGGTGGCGGCGGTGGCCGGGCTCGAACCGCACACCGTGCCGAAGGCCGTGCAGGCGGCCACGGTGGCGGCGGCGAGCCCCCCCGGGGTGGCCCCCAGCACCTTGTAGGCGCAGTCGTAGAGCCTTCGGCTGATCCCCGCGTTGAACGCGATCTGGCCCATGAGCACGAAAAGCGGGATCACGGTGAGCCCCTCGGAGGTGAACACCCCCCAGATGTCTCGGGCTGTGAGGTTCAGGGCGGCCGCCGGATTCACCATGTAGGCGAACCCGGCCACGCCGACGAGGGTCATCACGTAGGCGACGGGCATCCCCGTGAAAAAAAACGCAACCAGGATCAGGATCCCGGCCACCCCGACGGCCATGGAGCTCATGACGTCTCCTTCCCGCGGCCGCGGACCACGGTGGCCGCGCGGTCGATCACGTCCAGGGCGTAGGCAGCGGCGAACAGGCAAAAGGCCACCGCGATCAGGTAGATCACCGGGTATGTGGGCATCCGTAGCGTCATCGAGACCTCCCCGGCTTGCTTCATCGTGGTCCCGTACTCCCACATCTCATACGCGACCACGGCAAAGAGGGCTGTCCCGAGGACCCCGGTCACCAGGTCCACGGCCGCCCGAGGCCGGTCGCCAAGGCGCATCACGAGGAGTTCCACGCCCACGTGGGCCCGTTTCTGGTGGGCGTAGGGGAGCGAGAACGCCAACGTGAGGGCCGCGAGCATGCCGGTCACCTCCACGGCTCCGAGAATCGGGTGGCCGACCGCCCGGCCGATCACGTCGGCGCAGGTCAGAAGCATCATGCCCGCGAGGCAAGCGGCGCTAAGGCCGTTCGCCACCGCCGTGGCGCGGTCAAAGAGGGGAAAACGCATGATGGCCGAACTCCGGGAGAAACGGGGGCGGGTGTCCGCCGCGCCGGGCGAACACCCGCCAGGAAAGCGCGACTACTGGTACTTGGCGAGGACGCCCCGAATGATCTCCACGGCCCGCTTGCCCGGCAGGCCCTTGGCCTCCTTCTCCTTCACGTATTCCTCGATTAGCGGTTCCACCGCCTTTTTCCAGCGGGCGGCCTCTTCGGCAGAGAGTTCCACCAGATGGCCACCCTGGTTCTCAAGATAGTTCCTCTTGCCCTCTTCGTCGATCTGATCCCACGCCGCCGCAGTCTTGGGGATGAACTCCTGGCTTACCTCGTCGATCGCCTTCTTGGCGCTGTCGGAAAGCGCGTTCCACTTCTGCTTGTTCATGGCCACGAAAAACCCTGAGGTGTAGGCCGCGGGGTAACTGAGGGTGGTGTACTTCACCACCTCTCCCAGCCGCCAGCCCTTCAAGGCCTCTATGGGAAAAAGGGCCCCGTCCACGACCCCTTTCGCCAGGGCCTGGTACGTTTCGGGCATGGGCATGGCCACGGGCGTGCCCCCGAGCGCCTTCACGATTTTGGCCGCAAACCCGGTGGCCCGGAACTTGAGGCCCTTGAGGTCCTCCATGGTCCGGATGGGTTTCGATTTGCTATGCACGAGCCCCGGGCCGTGGGCGTGGAGATAGAGGACCTTCACGTCGTCGAGTTCCTTAGGCTTCAGTTGGCGATACACCTCGTTGATCGCCTCGGTGGCGGCCTTGGCGTTGGGGTACCCGAACGGAAGGTCTACGGCCTCCATGACCGGGAACCGCCCCGGGGTGTACGCGAACAGCGAAAGGGCCACGTCGGAGATGCCGCTCACCACGCCGTCGTAGGCCTGTTTGCCCTTGGTCAGGGTTTGGCCGTGAAAAAGTTGGAAGGTCACCTCGCCGTTCGTTCGCTTTTCGATCTCCTTCGCCCACTCCTCTGCGAGCTTGCTGTGGATGTGGGTGGGGGGGAAGAAGTTGCTGTACGTCAGGGTCACCCCGGCCCATGCGGCGGCCGGGAGCCAGAGGGCGAGAGCCAGGGGGAGCCAGGCGGTTCGGATGAGACGTTTCATGGCCTTCCTCCTTCCGGGGGCCCGGCGCGGGGCGCCGGGGTTGGGGGGATCACTCCGGTTCACCGCTTCCTTCGTCTGCCAAACCGAGAAACTGGGCCTTGAGGGCCGAGATCGTGCCGGCCGCGCGGCGGACGTTTCGCTCGACGGCGGGAAGATCGTCTCCCGTTTCGGCGAGGGGCGCAGGGCGGCCTCCACCGCCTCGATCGCCCGGACCACTGCCCGGACCCGGTCCTCCGCTCTCACGACGCCCCCTCCTTCGTTCCGAGGACCCCTCCGGGCACCACCTCGGCGCCCAGCTTTTCACAGGCGTAGTGGCCGGCCCAGTAGGCCACGAACACGTTGTAGCCAAAGGGCAGGAACACCCGGTCCGCCGGACGATACCCCTGGGCCCACAGGATGGTGGCCCAGCACTCGCTCCACCACTCCCAGTCCGCCCAGGTGTCCGGCTGGTGCACGGGGGGTCCCCGTGGTCCCGGAGGTCTGGTGAAACACCGTCACCTCCTCCGGGGGCACGCACAGGGTGTCGCCGTAGGGGTAAGGGTCCTTTCCCTGGCACCGATAGTCGTCCTTGGTGAGCAGGGGGACCCGGGCCACGTCGTCCCAGGTGCGCACGTCCTCCGGGCGGAGGCCCGCGGCCTCGTATTTCCGGCGGTACATGGGGCTCCGGTCGTACACCCATCTGAGGACCCGCCGGAACTTGGCGAGCTGTTGATCCCGCAGGCGTTCCGCGGGCAGGGTCTCCGTGAGCGGGTTCCAGTACTCCGTCGGCACGCGACGGACCTCCTTCCCTAGGCAAGCAAGATGTTCAGTGGAATGTTCAAATCAAGGGTCGGTGCTTCTGACACGATGGCTCTGCGGCCAGCCTTGAGCTCCGGCGCGATGGGCGGTGAAGCCAAAAACGCACGGTAAGGTTTGATCTCATAAAACAAACGCGGTTTAGAGTATGCCGGGCTCGGGAAGCGGCGTCAAGGGGGCCGCGTCGCGGGTGCCGCTTTTTTTGGCGGAGTGCCCCTCCTGTCGTTTTGTGGAATGAACAAAAATACCCTTTCCTTCGCTCCAGACCCCTTGGCGCGACCGGGGAACCGCGGTAGGTTTGAACGGGAGGCGACCTCTGAACCGAGGTTTGACAGTTGGGGCCGTTCCGCGTAGACTGAAAACTAAAATTGAATTTTGTTCAATGAAATCATGCCGCGCTCGGGTGTCTGAGCGGAGGTCGTGTCCCCTCGAATCGGGGTTCGGCTCCGCTCGCAGGCTGGGCCGGCCCCCATCTCACCGTCGTGCCGGAGGTGACCCATGGCGAACCCTCAGACGGAACCCCAGGTGATCTACACGGACTGCACCCTGTGCTACCACAGCTGCGGCTGCAAGGTGACCGTACGGGACGGCCGGGCCGTAAAGGTTGAGGGGTTGGAGTCGCACCCTCTCAACCGGGGTCAGCTTTGTCCGCGGGGGGAGGCGGCCCTCGAAAACATCTACCACCCAGACCGGATCCTCCGACCCCTGAAGCGGGTGGACGGGGAGTTTCGGGAGATCCCGTGGGACCAGGCCCTCGACGAGATCGCGGCCAAGCTCGACCAACTCCGACGAGATCACGGTCCCCAGGTGCTCGGGATGTTCAGCGGATCGATCGGGGTCGAGAACCTGGAGATGGCCGGGTTGGCCCAGCGGTTCAAAGCGGCCTACGGGTCCCCCAACTTCTTTTCCGTGGAGAGCGTGTGCTACCGGATGCGGATCCGGGCGCGGCAGATCACGTTCGGAAAGTACCCGGTGGAGGAGCTGGACTCGAAGCTCCACATCCTGTGGGGTCACAACCCCGACGCGAGCGATTTTCCGCTCAAACTCGCGATCGAGGAGAACCTGAAGCGGGGTGCGAAGCTGGTGGTGATCGACCCGCGGCGGATCCCCATGGCCGAGAAAGCGGATCTGTACCTGCGGATCCGGCCGGGTTCCGACGCGGCCATGGCGCTGGCCATGCTCCACGAGATCATCGTGAACGACCTCTATGACAAGGAGTTCGTGGAGAGGCACACGGTAGGCTTCGAGGAGTTGGCCCGGCACGTGAGGGAGTTCACCCCCGAATGGGCCGAGAAGCTCACCTGGGTGCCGGCGGATCAGATCCGCCGGTTGGCCCGGTGGATGGCCGAAACCAAAGGGGCGAGCATCTACCAGGGCACCTGCACCCAAGACCAGACGGCCGCCGGGGTGCAGGCGAGCCGGGCGTTCGCCGCGCTCCAGGTGGTGACGGGCAACGTGAACGTGCCCGGCGGCTGGGTCATCAGCCCGCGCCCCCGGTTCGGGAACGTGGGCCTCGACGCGGGGGGTGATCCCCTGGGCGCCGACGAATACCCCCTGTTCGTGGAGCTGTGGGGCCGGAAGAGTCCCTACGGCGTGGTCACCAAGGTGCCCGAGGCCGTGCCCGAAAAGCTCAAGGCGTTCTGGGTGGTGGGCGGAAACCCGCTGGTCTCCATGCCCGACTCGAACGCGTTCCGGGAAGCGTTCCGGAAGCTCGAGCTCCTCGTGGTGCACGACATGTTCCTCACCGAGACGGCCCGCGAGGCCCATTACGTGCTGCCGGCCTGCTCGCACCTGGAGAAGTGGGGGGTGGCCTACACCTACAACGTGTGCCACGGGCTCCCCTACATGATGCTCCGGAAAAAGTGCATCGAACCCCTGGGGGAGTCGCGCTCGGAGTGGTGGGTGTTCACGGAGCTGGCGCGGCGGCTCGGGCTCGGGGAGTACTTCCCCTGGGCGACCGAGGAGGAGTTCGTGGCGTTCGAGCTCGAGCCCACCGGGCTTTCCTTCGACTACCTGCTCCACGAGAAGCCCGAGGGCGACTTCTATGGGAAGAAGCGCTACGAGATGCCGCCGAATCTTCCCACCCCCTCGGGGAAGATCGAGCTCTACAGCGAGGCCATGGCCCGGGCGGGCGCCGATCCCCTGCCGGTGTACCTGGAGCCCGACCGAAGCCCGGTGAAGGCCGATCCCGAGTACCGGAAGAGGTTTCCCCTCATCCTCACCACGGGGCACCGGAACTATTACTACACCCATAGCCAGTTCCGGAGGATCCGGGGCCTCCGGGAGAAGAGTCCGGAGCCCTACGCGGAGATCGGGCCCGAGACGGCCGCCCGGTACGGCCTGGCGGATGGCGACCTGGCCGAGATCGAAACCAACCGGGGCCGGGTGCGCATGCGGGTGAGGGTGGATCCGAACGTGGCCGAAGGGGTGGTGTTCGTGCCCCACGGGTGGGAGGGGGAGCAGAACGCGAACCGGCTCACCGACGCGTGGTGCCGGGAGCCGATCTTCGGGTACCCCCAGATGAAGGCCCTTTTGTGCGCCGTGCGAAAGGCGGCGTGACGGCCACAGGGTTCGGATCGGGTTCGTGGTGCGCGGGGGAGGGGGCGCCCTCAGAGGCGCCGGTGCCCTCCCCCTGTTTCCCGAAAGTGAGGGTCCCATGCCCCAGCAACCGTTTCCCGCATCGACCTACGACCACCTGGAAGGGCTCACGGTGTGGGCCGCCCTGCGGCGCTCGGCCGAGCGACGGGCCGCCAAGGAGTGCCTCGTGGACGGCGACACCAGGCTCACCTACCGGGCACTCGTGGACGGCGTCGAGTCCCTGGCCAGGGGGCTCCAGCAGCTCGGCGTGCGCCGGGGCGACATGGCCGCGATCTACATGAAGAACTCGGTGGAGCTCGTCCTCGCTTTCTATGCGCTCCAGAAGCTCGGGGCTTCGGTGGCGTGGATCAACCCGAACTACCGGGAAAACGAGCTCACGTTCATCCTGACCGACGCCGGGGCGCGGTGGCTTTTCTCGTGGGACGCGTGGAACGGGTTCGATTACCTGGAACTGATCCGGGCGATCCTTCCCCGGACCCCGGCCCTCGAACGGGTCATCGTGGCGGGGGCGGCGAGGGATCTGCCACGCGGGGACGAGTGGGTGCGGTTCTCCGAACTGGCGGCCCGGGGGGCGGTGGTGGCCGACGCCCCGCTGGGGCCGGACGACCTGTGCATGCTCCTTTACACCTCGGGCACCACCGGGAAGCCCAAGGGGGCGATGATCAGCCAGGCCCAGGCCGTGAGGGGGGGATGGTCGTACTCCCTCGGGGTGGATGCCACCGAGGACGACACGTTCCTGGGGTTCCTCCCCATGACCCACTCCTACGGGTGCGGCGCGATCCTGATCCAGCCGTATCTCCTCGGGGCCCGGGTGGTGCTCCTGGACGCTTTCAGCCCCCGGAGGGCCTTCGAGTGGATCGAGCAGGAGAAGGTGACGCTCCAGCTCGCGGCGCCGGCCCACTACATCATGGAACTGCGCGACCGGGAGCCGGGCCGCGACCGGCTCGACTCCGTGCGGGCGGGGCTCATCGCGGGCCAGATCGCGCCCGAAGGGCTGATCCGCCGGGTGCAAACGGAGATGGGCGTTTACATCTCGTCGTTCCTGGGCGCCTCCGAGGTGGGGCCGGGCCTCTCGTTCATCCTGCCCTACCAGACCCCCCTGGAGGTCCGGGAGCGGGTCGTGGGGTACCCCATCCCCGGCACCGAGGCGAAGGTGGTGGATCCGGCCACGGGCGAGGAGTGCCCGCCCGGGGAGCAGGGGGAGCTCCTGCTCAAGGGGTGGCACGTCACGCGAGGGTACTGGAACCGGCCCGACGAAACCGCAAACCAGATCCGGGACGGATGGCTTCACACCGGGGACGTGGGGCGGTTCGACGGCGAGGGGCGGTTCGCCATCCTGGGGCGCATCAAGGAGTGGATCAACCGGGGCGGGTTCAAGATCTTGCCCTCGGAGATCGAGGTTCACCTCGTCCACCACCCGGCGGTGGAGGAGGTGGCGGTGGTGAGCACCCCGAACCCCGTGCTGGGGGAATCGATCTGCGCGTGCATCCGGGTGGCGCTCGGTGCGGAACCACCGACCCTGGAGGCGATCCGCGAGTTCCTGAAGGACCGGGTGGCCCCGTTCAAGCTGCCGGACGAGCTCCTGATCCTCGACGAGTTCCCCCGGTTGGGGGGCGGACTCAAGCTCAAGCGGTTCGGGGAGGGGGGGCTCGCTCAGATCGCGGCCCGGGCCACAAACAAGCAGACCCGGGTGGGGTGACGGGGGCCACGGCCCCCGCCCTGGGCGGGCCTACAGCACCTCGTAGACCGTGATGAGCACCTCCCGGGCCCGCCGCTCCCCCACGGCGATGCAAACGGTCCGGTTCAGCCATTCGTAGGCGGGGTGGCCGGTTTGGAACCGGGGCGCCGTGCGGAAGTAGTACGCCCCAGGGTCCACCGGTTCGCCGGCCGCCAGCCGTTCGATCACTTCCGGCGTCCCGTGGCGCAACCCCCAGTTGTCCACCTGAACCAAGGCGCCGTCGTCGGTTTGCAGGGTGTACCGGGCCGAGACCTCGGCCACCCCGTCGGCGCGGATGATCTGCCAATCGGCACCGCCCGGAAGCACGGTGCCGCGCAGCCGCGGCCCCTCAAACCTTCCCCCCGTGATCGGGATGATCCGACGAACGCCGACGGGTGTAGCGCCGAGTTCCAGTGGGGGGCCGATGGAAACGGCCGACGCGTACAGGAGCCGCAGGCCGGGCTCGATGGGGACCTTGGGCACCGTCACGGGATGACCTCCTCGATGGTTCGGGACGGGACTCTCCGGCCGCTCCGGACCCCTGGGGGAGCGCCGCCCCCCGCCGGGAACCCGCTCACCGGGCCATCCGCCCCAGGGTGCGGCGGAGTAGGGTCTTCGCGATCTGGATCTTGTACCCGTTGCCCGCCAGGGGTTTCGCCCCGCCCAGCAGGCGGTCGCAGGCGGCCTCGATGTCCTGGTCGGCGAGGGCGGTTTCCCGGAGCGCTTCCTCGGCGCCCTCGTCCCGGTGCGGACCCGGCGCCACGCCCCCCAGCCAGACCCGGGCCTCCCGGCACACGGCGCCGTCCAACGCCACGACCAGCGCGAGGCTCACCACGGCGAAGTCCACGGGACGCCGGAACGTGAACTTCTCGAACGCCTGCCTCGCTTCCCCGGCGGGGCGGGGTACCGTGACCGACACGACGAGCTCGCCGGGGGCGAGGGTGAGCCCCAGGGGCGAGTAAAGCTCGTGGACGGGGAGGAGGCGGGGGCCGGCGGGTCCCTCGATCCGCAGGGTGGCACCGAGGGCCGCGAGGGCCACGGCCGTGTCCGACGGGCAGGCCGCGAAGCACCCCTTGGCGCCGACCACGGCGTGAAACCGGTTGTCCCCCCGCACGGCGTGGCAGGGCCCGCTCCCCTTGCGGCGGCACAGGATCCTTCCGCCCAGGTGGTGGGGGTACCGGTAGTACCAGCACCGGGTGTCCTGGCACAGGTTGCCCCCCAGGGTGCCCATGTTGCGGATCTCGGGGGTCGCCACCGAAAGGGCCGCCGCACGCAGGAGCGGGTAGCGCGCTTTCACCTCGGGGTGCTCCGCAACCGCCGTAAGCCGGGCGGCGGCCCCGATCCGCAAGGCCCCGGGGCCGGGTTCGATCCGGTCGAGGCCGGGGATCGTCTTCAGGTTAACGAGGGTCTCCGGGTACTCGGGGAGGATCTCGTCCTTCAGGACACCGAGGAGGTCGGCGCCCCCGGCGAGCCAGCGGACGCGTCCGGAACGGGCCGCGGCGAGGGCCTCGTCCAGGCTCCGGGCGCTTTGATGGGCGAAGGGCCTCACCCGTTTCCTCCTTTCCGCGCCCGTTCCCAGGCGGCCAGGACCCGGTCGGGCGTGAGGGGGTATCGGTCGAGGCGCACCCCCAGGGCGTTCGAGGCCGCCATGAGAACGGCGGCCGGGCCCGGGGAGGTGGAGATCTCCCCGACCCCGATCGCCCCGAACCGGTGGGAGGGGAGCGGGGTTTCCAGGACCACGGCCTCGAACCGCGGCAACTCCTCGAAGGTCCGCCACTTGTAATCGATCAGGTTGGGGTTGAGCATCCGGCCCAGCCGCCGGTCGATCAGGGTCTCCTCGAACAGGGCCGTGTCGAGGCCGGCCGCGCCCAGGGCCCCGAAGATCTGGCCCTCCAGGGTGGGCGGGTCGATGATCTGCCCCACGTCGGTGGCGGCCACCACCCGCTCCAGGTCCACCCTGCCCGTGCCGGTGTCCACGGCCACCCGCACGAACAGGATGAGGAAATTGGGCATCGAGTAGTCGGGCCGAAAGGCGCCGTGCCCCGTGATGCTCGCGAACACGCCGAACACCTTCCTCCAGGGGACGGCGGCTCCCTCTTCCCCTCGCACGAACACCAGGCCGTCGCGGGTGTCGAGGGTCTCGGGCCGGGCGCCCAGGACCGGGGACGCCCGCTCGAGCAACTGGCGCCGGGCGTCCTCGGCCGCGGCCACCACCGCGGCCCCCACCGCCCAGGTGCCGCGGGACCCGGTGAGGCCGAAATCGAAGGGGTTGACCCGCGAGTCCGGCGGCGTCAGGGTCACGCGCTCGAGGGGCAGGTCGAGTACGTCGGCCACCATCTTGCACAGGCTGCTCCGCTGCCCCATGCCGGATTCGCACACCCCGGCATGGATCACCGCACGCCCGTCGGGCTCGAGCCGCACGTAGGCCTCGGACTCGTCCTCCCCCACGTCGGCGTTCCCGTGGACCCCCACCCCCACCCCCACCCGCACGTCGCCGCGCACCTCGGTGGGAACGAGCCACCCCTTCCACTGCTCGGCCCAGCCGAACCGCTCGGCCCCCTTTTCGATGGCGGTCGAGTAGTCGTGTCCCCGGCACACCCACCACCCGCCCTCCCGCCATAGGTACCCGTCGCCGGGCTTCACGTAGTTCTTCTTGAAGAACTCCACCGGGTCCATGCCGATCGCTTCCACCGCCCCCATGACCACGGGGAGGAGCGAGCTTTCGAGTTCCTGGCCCCCGAACCCCCGAACGATGCCCGAGGGAGCGCGGTTGGTGACCACGAGCCTAGGCTGGAGGTTCCAGTTGGGGCAGCGGAGCACCAGTTGGGCCTCCCCGCACCCGACCGCGATCTGGGTTTGGGCTTGGTCGGAGTATGCCCCCGTGTCCACGAGCCATTCGCCTTCCACCGCCGTCACCGTGCCGTCGCGCCGAAGGCCGATGCGCCCCCGGAACCGCGACCCGAGCCGGAGCACGAACGCTCCGAACTGCTCCTCTTTGGTGTACATCACCTTCACGGGCCGGCCCGTGGCCCGGGCGAGGGCCGCCGCGTAAAAGAACGGAAGCGGCGCGTAGTTTTTCGACCCGAAACTTCCCCCGCACTGGGTGCCGATGGCATGGATGTCGGGGAACCCCATCTTCCCGGTCATCATGAACCGGTACCACTGGGCACTCTGGCTCGCCGCCCACACGGTGAGGGCGTCGGGGCCGTCCCAGCGGACGATCACGCCGGGCGGCTCGATCGGCAGGGGATTGGGGACGGTCTCGTATCCGAACTCCCCCTCGTGGATCACATCGGCCGCGGCAAAGCCCGCCTCCACGTCGCCCAGCACCACCCGGCTCAGGGTGTGGGGACCAAACGCGGTGCTCTCCACGGGCAGGAGGTTGCCGGGAAACTGGTTGTAGAGGGCTGGCGCGCCGGGGGCGGTGGCCTCGTGGAGGGTGTAGACCGCCGGGAGTTCCCGGTAGGTCACCCGGATGCGGTCCAGGGCGGCCCGGGCCTGCTCCCGGGTTTCCGCCGCCACCAGGGCCACGGCGTCGCCCACGTAGCGGACCTTCCGGTCGAGCACCGGCACGACGCGCGGAATGCCGAACCTCCACGGGGGAACGTTCTCGTGGGTGAGCACGGCCCGCACCCCGGGCATCGAGAGG
Source organism: Deferrisoma palaeochoriense (assembly GCF_054656955.1). Classification (NCBI taxonomy): domain Bacteria; kingdom Pseudomonadati; phylum Thermodesulfobacteriota; class Deferrisomatia; order Deferrisomatales; family Deferrisomataceae; genus Deferrisoma; species Deferrisoma palaeochoriense. The sequence goes on along the minus strand of NZ_BAAHXI010000020.1, from coordinate 14,039 downwards.
GCCTCCCGGGAGTCCACGGCCACGATCTCGGCGTGGGGGTGGGGGCTTCGGAGCACGGCCCCGTGCAGGAGGCCCGGAATCGAAAGGTCGTCGATGTACTCGGCCCGGCCCGTGACGATGTCCCGGCCGTCCTTGCGGGGGGTGGCCCGGCCCACGTGGCGAAACCGGCGGGCCTCCATCACCGCGCCCTCCGTGCCGCATCGGCCACGGCCCGGAGCACGTGGTAGTGGCTGATACAGCGGCAGTAGTGGCCCGCCAGGGCGGCTCGGATCTCCTCCTCGGTGGGGTCGGGCCGCCGGGCGAGGAGGGCCTTGGTGGCCAGGATCATTCCCGGGGTGCAAAACCCGCACTGGTAGGCCGTGTGGTCGAGGTAGGCCTGCTGGACGGGATCCAGGTCCCCCGTCTCCGGATTGCCGAGGCCCTCGATCGTGGTGACGCTGTGGCCGTCGCATTCCACCGTGAGCGTGAGACAGGCGAGCACGGGGACCCCGTCGAGGAGCACGGTGCAGGCCCCGCAGGACCCCCGGTCGCACCCCACCTTCGTTCCGGTGAGTCCGAGTCGGCCCCGAAGGGTCTCGGCCAGGGTCTCCGACGGCGGCATCTGGCCGGATCGCCCTCCCACCGGAAACTCCCGGGGTTCCCCGTTGACATCGATACGGATCCAGCGGTTTTCCGTCATGGTTTCGACTCCGTCGCGGTCTGCGCGGCCGACGCCGCGAGCCCGAGTTTCTTCGCAAGGCGCGAAAGGGCTTCGAGTTCCTCTGGCGCCAGCACCGACATGTGCTGCACGATCGATGCCTCCATCTTCGGATATACCCGCTCGATCACAGACCGTCCCTCGTCGGTCAGATGGACCGTGACGATCCGGCGGTCCTCGTGGTCGCGCCGGCGGACAACCCATCCCCGCCGCTCCAGGTGGTCCACCACCTGGGTGATGTTGCCCCCGGTTTTGAGGATCTTCGCGGCCAGGTCCCGCCGGCACAGGGGCCCCTTGTGGTAGAGGGCCTCCAGGACCCCGAACTGGGAGGGGGTCAGGCCCTCGGCGGCCAACGGTTCGTGCACCCGGGCCGACACCGCGGCCGCGGCCCGCATAAGCTTCACGAACGCGCCGAGGGGGAGGGAAGGATCGGGTCGACCCATGGTGCCTCCGAACGAAAGAGTTGACTCTAACTCAGTTAGTGGTAACATGATGCACCACTCGTTTGGCCGTGTAAAGCCCCCCGCCCACAAAAGGAAATGAGAAGCGAGAAAGGAGGAAAATCCGATGAGCACGGCGCTTCGCGGTTTCGTCCCCTACGCCCCCGAAGACGTCCGCCGCTACGTGGAAAACGGCTGGTGGCCCGGCATGACGCTGGGGGAGCTCCTCGATCGCGCCGCGGAGCGCCACCCCGACCGGGAGGCCTTCGTGGACGACCGGGCACGCCTGGGCTACGGGGAGGCGAGCGCCCAGGCCGAGGCGGCGGCGCTGGGGCTTCTGGAGGCCGGGGTGAAGCCCGGAGACCGGGTGCTCCTCCAGTTGCCCAACTGGCACGAGTTCGGCGTGGCCTACTTCGCCCTCCAGAAGATGGGCGCCGTCCCGGTGCTCCTCATCGACCGCTACCGGCAGCACGAGATCGGACACCTGATCCGGTTGACGGGAGCCACGGCCTGGCTCGTTCCGGAACGGTTCCGGAACACGGACTTCCGGCCCATCGTGGCCGATGTGCGCCGCGCCCACCCCGAGGTCGAGCGCGTCGTCTGGGTGCGGGCGGCTGGGGCCGTGGAGGACCTGCGGTGGGAGGACCTGTGTCGGGCCGGGGTGTCGGGCGGGGGTGAGCGGCTCGCCCGGGTGCGGCCGGATCCCCAAGCGGTGGCGCACCTGGCGCCCACGGGGGGAACCACCGGGCTTCCGAAGGTGGTGCCCCGCATCCACGAGAGCCTGGTGTGCGCGGTGGAGCACGCGGCCCGGGCCTGGGACTACGACGGCGACGACACCTGCCTCCTCGCCGGGCCCATCGGGCACGACCTCACGTTCACCAAGGGGTTCCTGGGTGGCGTCGCCGTGGGGGCCCGGCTGGTGTTCCTGGACCACCCCGACATGGACGCCGTGTGCCGCACCATCGAGCGGGAGCGGGTCACGGCGGTCGTCTGGGTGCCCACCCTGGCGAACCGGTTCGTCCAGCACTCCCGGCTCGGGGAGTACGATCTTTCGTCGCTGGCCAAGATGCACTCGGGCGGGGCGGCGAGTTCCCCTGAGCTCATCCGCGCCGTGCGGGCGCTCGGCTGCGTGTACTACAACGGGTACGGCGGCACCGAGGGGCAGACCACCATCACGCGGCGCGACGACGACTTGGACACGGTGTGCGCCACGGTGGGACGGCCCACCTGCCCCTACGACGAATACCGCGTGCTCGATCCCCTGGGCCGAGAGGTTCCCCCCGACCACACCGGGGAGTTGGTGATCAAGGGGCCGGGGGTGTTCTCGGGGTACCTGGACAACCCCGAGGAGAATGCCGTGGCCTTCACGCCGGACGGGTGGTTCCGGACGGGCGATCTGGCCCAGATCGACGAGCGGGGCTATGTGACCCTGGTGGGCCGAGTGAAGGAGATGATCAACCGGGGCGGGGAGAGCATCAGCGCCTCGGAGGTGGAGCGGTTGGTCGGGGCCCACCCGGCGGTCGTGGCCGTGGCCGTGGTGCCGATGCCCGATCCGGATCTGGGGGAGCGGGTGTGCGCCTACGTCCAGCTTCGTCCCGGGGAGTCCGCCTCCTTCGAGGACATCGTCTCATTCCTTAAGGAGCGGGGGGCCTCGGTGCTCCACTGGCCCGAGCGGGTCGTGTTCGTGGATGACCTCCCCCTCACCAAAACGGGCAAGGTGGACAAGGTCGCCTTGCGCCGCGACATCGCGGCGCGCCTCGGGGTCGAGGGTTCCCACCCGGGCTAGTGCTCCGTCTCTCAAAAAAGTATGCAAATTGCGGTCGTGGGGCTGGGGGTTCCGACGAAGCGCGACGGCCGAGCAGCTCGGGCCGCCCGGCGCCAGGGGAGCGGCTGCGGTGCGTGCCCTCACGCGCCGCGGCGGACCGCGCCGAGGCGGCCCCTGAGAGGCCGTACAGCGAAGGAGGGGCCCCCAGCCCCACCCCGTGGGAAGCCGTGGGATTTCAGGAACGCCTCACTAGGGGGGCTACCTCCCCTCCCTCCACGCCCCCACCCGGGCCCGGAACCGGAGCGTGTCGCCCCGGCAGATGAACCAGCCCCAGCTCACGGGGCGGTCGCTCCCGCCTCGTGATCCCCCGGGTGGACGACTGCATCGCCCTGTTCCTGGGATCGGCCGGGGCGTACCGCCGGCTTCGGGAAGAGGACCTGGGGACGTACTTCGTCACGAGGGGGTGGATCGAGGCGGGTCTGGGGCCCTTCGAGGAGGCCCGCCGGTGGGCCGAGCGGTGGGGCGACGAGCGGGCCGAGGGGCTCGTGCGGACCATGCTCCGCCACTATCGGCGACTGGTGTTCGTCGCCACCCCGGGGGCAGATCTTTCACCGCACCGGGAGAAGGCCCGGGAATGGGCCGCCCGGTACGGCCTCACCTACGGGGAGGTCCGGGGGGATCCGGGGTTGCTCCGGAGACTGGTCCGGGGTCCCTGGGGCGAGGAGTTCCTGGTGGTGGAGCCGGGGGGCGAGGTGCGGCTGGAGGACCTGTTGACACCGTCCGCCCGCCACGGCCCGGCCGGGTGATGCCAAGTTGCCATTCATCCCATACGGGCTCGGGGCAAGAAAGGGGCCCTGCCTCGGGTCGGGCGCGAAGCCGTGCATTGAGATTCGCCGAGCGGGCACAGGACCGAAGAGCTGCTTTCACGACAGCGCAGCGGAATCCGAGTCCTTTCGCGATCCGAGCGTCGGCGGCGCCGCGCGGCGGACCGAGAAGCCGTGCCCGGTTCTCCGACAGACCCCTTGCCCCTCCGGCAGGCGGCCAAACGGCTTCGGATGCAGCTCGGTAAAACGCTCTGAAGGAGTGGCGGGAAAACAGGGGTCGGTCCGCCGGGGTCCACACGACGACGCCGCGCGGCGGCGACACGAGAGGAGGAACCGATGACGGACGTGGTTCGGTTGATCGCGGATCTGCGAGAGGACGAGGTATTGGCGGCCGTGCGGGAGGCCTTGGACGCGGGGGCGCCGGCCGGACGGGTGGTGTTCGGCACGGTGCAGGGCGACATCCACGACATCGGGAAAAACCTCGTGATCGACCTGCTGCGGGCGGCCAAGTTCGAGGTGACCGATCTCGGGGTCGACGTGCCGCCCGAGCGGTTCGTGGCGGCGCTCCAGGAGACGGGCGCGCGGATCCTGTGCCTGTCGGGGCTCCTCACGATCGCTTTCGACGCCATGAAGGCCACGGTGGAGGCCGTGACGGCGGCCGGGCTCCGGGACCGGGTGCGGATCATGGTCGGGGGGGCGCCGGTGGACGAAAAGGTCTGCGCCTACGTCGGGGCCGACGTGGCCGGCGGCGACGCGCGCAACGCCGTGAAGATCTGCCAGCGCTGGGCCGCGGAACTGGGGTGATCCGATGCTGCTGATCGGCGAAAAGATCAACGGGACCCGGCCCGCGGTGCGGGAGGCCGTGCTGACCCGGAACGAGGCCACGGTGCGCCGGTTGGCCCGGGCCCAGTGGGACGCCGGGGCCGACGCGCTCGACCTGAACGCGGGCACCGAGCCCGACCGGGAGCCCGACGACCTCGCGTGGCTTGTGGAAAACGTGCGAAGGGAAGGAGAGGGGCTCCTCTGTCTCGACAGCGCGAACCCCAAGGCCCTGGAGGCGGGGCTCGCCGCGGCCGGGGGAACGGCGTTGATCAACTCCATCAGCGGCGAGGAAAGCCGGCTCGACACCGTGCTGCCCCTGGCCGCGGCCCGGAACTGCCCGGTCATCGCGCTCGCCCTGGACGACCGGGGGATCCCCCAGGGGGTGGAGGGACGGCTCGCGGCGGTGCGCCGCGTGCTCCGGCGAACCCGGGCAGCGGGCCTCGCCCCGGACCGGGTCTACGTGGACCCGCTCGTCCTCACCGTGGCCACGGACCACCGAAGCGCCGCCGTGGCCCTGGAAACGATGCGGCGGGTGAGGGAAGAGTTCCCCGAGGTCCATCTCACCGTGGGACTCAGCAACGTCTCCTACGGACTCCCCCTGCGAAGCCTCGTGAACCGGGCGTTCCTGACCCTGGCCCTGGCCGCGGGGCTCGACTCGGCGATCCTGGACCCCACCGACCGGGGGCTCATGGGAGCCCTCTACGCGGCGCGCCTCGTCCTCGGGCACGACCGGAATTGCCTGGACTACACCCGGGCGTTCCGGGCCGGGCGTCTGTGGGACGGCCGGTGAACCCCTATCGCGGAGGCACCCGATGTTGACCCCGAACTGGAAGGAACTGACGGCGGACGAGAAGTACCGGGAGAGGATGCGGGTGTGGCAGGAGGGCGAGGGGCTGGCGTTCCCCTCGGCCGAGGCGCGGGAGGCGTACCGGGAGCGGGCCTCGCGCATCCGGGCGGCGGTCGAGCTCGGGAAGCCCGAACGGGTCCCCGTGTGTCCGTTTGTGGGGCTCTACCCGGCCCGGCACGGCGGGGCCACCATGCGCGAGGCCATGTACGAGTACGAGAAGCTCGGGCAGGCCCAGCGCCGGTTCTACGAGGACTTCGACGTGGACGCCTACCTGAGCGCGGCCTCCTACACGCCGGGCCGGGTTCTGGAGATCCTCGACTACCGCCTCTACGAATGGCCGGGGCACGGGGTGGGCGAGGACCAGTGCTATCAGACCGTGGAGGGGGAGTATCTCAAGGCCGAGGAGTACGACCTGCTCCTGCAGGATCCCACGCGGTTCTGGGTCACCCGGTACATGCCCCGGATCTTCGGCGCCCTGAAGGCCTGGGAGACCCTTCCGGACCTGACGAGCCTCCTGGAAATCCCCAACGTGGGCCCGGTGCTCTCCGCCTTTGGCGCCCCCGAGGTGCAGGAGGCGTTCCAGAGGCTGCTCGAAGCCGGCCGGGCCGCCGCCGAGTGGCGGCAGGCGGTCACGGCAATCGACCGGGGCATCGTGGCCGAGCGGGGGCTGCCCACGTTCCGGGGCGGGTTCAGCAAGGCCCCCTTCGACATCGTGGCCGACACCCTCCGGGGCACCAAGCCCATGATGTTCGACCTGTTCCGGCGGCCGGACAAGGTGCTCGAGGCGGTGGAGCGGTTCGTGCCGAAGGCGATCGAGCTCGGGGTGCGAACGGCGACCCTGGCCCGGAACCCCATGGTGTTCATGCCGCTCCACAAGGGCGAGGACCCCATGATGTCGCCCCGGGACTTCGAGCGGTTCTACTGGCCGAGCCTCAAGGCCGTGATCCTGGGGCTCGTGGAAGAGGGCTGCGTGCCGATGCTTTTCGCCGAAGGCGCCTACACGCGGCGGCTCGACACCCTGGCCCGGGAAGACCTGCCCGAGGGGCGCACCCTGTGGGTGTTCGAGAACACCGTCATGCGAAAGGCCAAGGAGGTCCTCGGCGGCCGCGCGTGCATCAGCGGAAACGTCTCGGGGGCGCTGCTCACGACCTCCACCCCGGCCGAGGTGGAGGCCTACGTCCGGGATCTCCTCGACGCGGTCGCCACGGACGGGGGGTTCATCCTGGGAACCGGGATCTCCCTCTGGGACGCCAGGCCGGAAAACCTCCACGCCATGATCCGGGCGGCCCGGGAGTGGAGGGGGTGACGGGGCCTCATCGCGGAGTTGGATCCTAGTACTCCGGCCGCCACGAACACCAACGGAAGTGTTGTCAGATCCCCATGGTTGCTACGGAAACCAGCGGGTGGGGGGCTGGTGGAGAGCCGGGTGCGGCCCCTCACGTCGCCGCGCCCCAAGAGGCTTGGATTGCTTTTGAGGTTCCGGAACTTCCGCTGCCGGCGCCCCGACCTGCCGAGTCGGCAACGGCATGCAGAGGCGCGGCGATCGGGCATCGCACTCGCGCCCGGCCGGAACCAGTCCCCCACCCGCATCTGGCAATACGTTTGAAGGTACCAGGAATAGGGCACGCGCGGGTCCCCACGGGGTGGGGCAGCGCCGTTCGCCGGGAACCGAAGGGAGGTCAGCGGCCTCGCCGCCCGGCCGCCGGGCCGTCAGGCCCGGGGGCACGGGGGACCGTCACCGTGACCCGGGTACCCCGGGGGTGGCGGGGCTCGATCCGGAGGGTCCCCCCCATGAGCTCGGTGAGGTGCTTCACGATGGCGAGGCCGAGGCCGGTGCCGCCCGTGGCCCGGGACCGGCCCGGGTCCACCCGGTAGAACCGCTCGGTGACCCGGGGGATCTCGGAGGGCGGAATCCCGATCCCGGTGTCCTCCACCACGAAGGCGAGCCGACCGTCCCCCACCTCGAGCCTCACCCGGGCCCGGCCCCCGGCCGGGGTGTAGCGCACCGCGTTTTGCACCAAGTTGATCAGAACCGACTCCACCTTGTCGGCGTCGAGTTCGGCCTCCACCGGGCCCTCCGGCACCTCGGCCACCAGCTCCACCCCGGCCCGCTCGGCCTCGGCCGAGAACGTCTCCACCACGGCACGCACCGGGGCCCGGGCGTCCACGCGCTCGGGCCGCACGGGTGCGGCGCCGGCCTCGATCCGGGCGAGCTCGGCCACGTCCTGCAGGAGCGCCTCGAGCCTCCGGGCATTGCGGCGGATCGACTCCAGGAACCGGGCCGCGGCCTCGGGGTCCTCGTCCAGGGCCTCGGGCAGGGTTTCGGCCGCCCCCCGGATGGCGGTGAGCGGGGTGCGCAGCTCGTGGGCCAGGTTCGCCACGAAGTCCCGCCGCATCCGCTCCAGCTCGTGCTGCCGGGTCACGTCGCGGAGCACCACGAGAACCCCGTCTCCCCCCTCGTCGTCGGGATGGGGGACGAACCGGGCCAGAAGCCGGCAGGGCGGGTCGGGCCAGGTCACGGCCACGGGGTCCGGCGGGTTCGTGGGGTCGGCCTGGCACCGCGCCAGCGCGGCCTGAAGGTCCGGGTGGCGAAGCGCCTCCGCCCCCGTTCGGTCCTCGGCCGGGTGCCCCAGCCGCAGGATCCGGCGTGCCGCCGGGTTCGCCATCCGGATGCGGCCGTCGCGGCCGAGCACCAGGATGCCGTCGGGAAGGTGATCGAGGAGGGAGTGGAGCCGGGCCCGCTCGGCCCGAAGGAGCCGGAGTTCCTCCCGGAGGGCGTTCCGAAGGTCCCCGAGGGCGCGCTCGAGGTCGGCCAGTTCGTCGGCCCCACCCACGGCCAAGGGCGCCTCCAGGTCCCCGGCCCCGGCCCGGGTCGCGAACTCGGTCATCCTCCGAAGCCGCTGCGCCGTGCTCCGGGAAAAGACGGCCGCGAGCCCGAAGGCCACCCCGAACCCGAGGACCGCAGCGATCCCCAAGCGCTTCCGGAGTTCCCGCTGTAGGGCCGCCACCGAGGCCAAAGAGCGGGCTACCCGCACCACCGGGGTGGCCGGCACGGCGATGTACACGAGGGGCTCCCCGATGGAGGCGCTGCGGCGCACGGCGTGGCCCACCCGGCCGGCCAGGGCCTCCCGGACCTCCGGCCGGCCGGCATGGTTCTCCATAGTGGCCGGATCACGGTGGCTGTCGGCCAACACGACGCCATCGGCGCGGATCACGGTCACGCGGAGGCCGGTGCGTTCGGCGAGCCGGCGCACCTCGGCCTGCAGGGCGCCGCCGGCGAGCTCGACCAGCCGGGGAGCGGCCGCCCACGCCACGCCCTCGAGGTCGCGGCCCACCCGTTCCGTTTCCCACCGGTCGACGAACCGGCTGCCCGCCATCCCCGCCACCGCCAAGAACACGGCCAACACGGCGACGGAGTGGAGGAGCAGGCGGCCGAACAGGGTGCGGGGCACGGGCTTACCTCCCCCCGTTGAAGCGGTACCCGGCCCCCCGGACCGTCTCGATCCACCGGGGGCGGCCGGGGTCGGGCTCGATCCGAGCCCGGAGCCGGCGCACGTGCACGTCCACGGTGCGGGGATCCACCACCACGTCCGGGTCCCACGCGTGCTGGAGCAATGCCTCTCGGGAGTACACCCGGTCGGGGTGGGTCGCCAGGAACTCGAGGAGCCGGTACTCCTGGGGGGCGAGCACGATCTCGGCGCCGTCGCGCCACACCCGCCGGGCCCCGGTGTCGATCTCGAGGGCCCCGTACCGGAGCCGTCTTCCCCGGCCTTCGTCCGGCGCCGCCCGCTTCAACACGGCCCGCACCCGCGCCACGAGCTCTTTGGGGCTGAAGGGTTTCACCACGTAGTCGTCGGCCCCCAGTTCGAACCCGGCGAGCCGGTCGATCTCGCCGCCCCGGGCCGTCAGCAGGATGACGGGAAGCTCCCGGGTGTCGTCCCGGGCGCGCAGGAGGCGCAGCACCTCAAACCCCTGGAGGTCGGGGAGCATCACGTCGAGCACGACGAGGTCCGGCCGGAGGGCCTCCACCCGCTTCAGGGCTTCGCCGCCCGTGAAGGCCCGGTCCACCTCGTACCCGGCCTTGGCCAGATGGTAGGTCACGAGGTCGACCAGATCCTCCTCGTCGTCCACGACCAGGATGCGCATGGGGGCCTCCGAGGGCGGATCAGCTCGCGCCGGCGTCCTCCGGCACGTGGGTGTGGCGGATGTCCTTGCCCTTCACGAGGTAGATCACCATCTCCGAGATGTTCGTGGCGTGGTCGGCGATGCGTTCGAGGTACCGGGCGATCAGGATGAGCCCCAGCGCCCGGGAGATGTTGGCCGGGTTCTCCAGCATGTAGGTCAGGAGTTCCCGGAAGATCTGGTCGTTCAGGCGATCCACCTCGTCGTCGCTCTCGCACACCGCCTTGGCGGCGTCGGCGTCGCGGTTCACGTAGGCGTCGAGGCTTCGGCGCACCATCGCCTGGGCGGCCTCGGCCATGCGGGGCAGGTCGATGAGGGGTTTGAGCGGGGGCTCCGCCACGAACTCCAGGGCGCGCTCGCTCATGTTGACGGCGAGATCCCCGATCCGCTCGAGATCGGTGGAGATCTTGAGCCCGGTGATGATGAGCCGAAGGTCCCCCGCGGCCGGCTGGCGCAGCGCCAGAAGCTCGATGCACCGCTCGTCGATCTCCACCTCGTGGCGGTTGATCTCGTGGTCCCGGGCGATCACGGCCCGGGCCCGCTCGGGGTCCCGGTCCACGAGCGCCGCCATGGCGTCGCCGATGGCCTGCTCCACCAGGGCGCCCATCCGGAGGATCTGCTGCTGGAGCCGCTCCAGGTCGGCCTCGTAGGCCCTGCTCGTGTGGGGTTTCATCGGTGCCTCCGGGGCCGGCTCAGCCGAACCGGCCGGTGATGTAAGCCTCGGTTTGCTCCTGGGCCGGCGAGGTGAAGATCTTCTGGGTCCGATCGTACTCGACGAGCCGGCCCATGTAAAAAAAGCCGGTGTAGTCCGAGACCCGAGCGGCCTGCTGCATGTTGTGGGTCACGATCACAATCGTGTAGCGCCCCTTGAGCTCGGCGATCAGGTCCTCGAGCCGGGCCGTGGAGATGGGGTCGAGGGCGCTGGCGGGCTCGTCCATTAGAAGTACCTCGGGCTCCACGGCCAGCGCCCGGGCGATGCACAGCCGCTGCTGTTGGCCCCCCGAGAGCTCCAGGGCCGAGGCCCGCAGGCGGTCCTTCACCTCGTCCCACAAAGCGGCTTTGCGCAGGGCGTCCTCGACTATCTCGGCCAGCCGGGCCTTGTCGCGCACGCCGTGGATCCGGGGGCCGTAGGCCACGTTATCGAAGATCGACTTGGGAAACGGGTTCCAGCGCTGGAACACCATGCCCACCCGCCGGCGCAGGTCCACCACGTCGGTCGAGGGCGAGAGGATGTCCTCGCCGTCGAGGACGATGCGGCCCCGCGTGCGGGCCCCGGGCACCAGGTCGTTCATGCGGTTCAGGCACCGAAGAAACGTGCTCTTGCCGCAGCCCGACGGGCCGATCAGGGCCGTGACCCGGTTCGAGGGGATGCGGATCGTGATGTCGTGCAGCGCCTGTTTGGGGCCGTACCAGACGCTGACGTCCTGGCAGTCGAGGCGAACGGGGGTGTCCATGGGGGTCCTCTGGGCTCTCAGCGGGCCGACTCGAGCCGGCGCCGCATGCGGCTTCGCACGGCAAAGGCCGTGAGGTTCAGGCTGAACACCAGGCCCACCAGGACGAGCGCGGTCCCGTAGGCCAGCGGGCGGACCTTGGTCAGCGAATGGTGCTGGGTCGAAAGGATGTAGAGGTGATACGGCAGGGCCATGAACTGGTCCGAGAGGCTCTGGGGCACGAAGGGGAGGAAGAAGGCGACGCCCGTGAACAGGATGGGCGCCGTCTCCCCGGCCGCCCGGCTCAGGCCCAGGATCGCCCCGGTGAGGATGCCGGGGAGCGCCGGGGGCAGCACCACCGTGCGGATGGCCTGCCAGCGGGTGGCCCCCAGGGCCAGGGCCCCGTCCCGGTACGCCGAGGGCACGCTTTTTAAGGCCTCTTCGCTCGCCGTGATGATCCAGGGGAGCGTGAGAAGCCCCAGGGTGAGCCCGGCCGAAAGGAGGCTTGTGCCCAGCCCCAAGAGGTCCACGAACAGCACCACGCCGAAGAGCCCGTACACGATGCTGGGCACGCCCGAGAGGTTCCGGATGGCGAGCCGGATCCACCGCGTGGTGCGGTTCTCCGGGGCGTACTCGACCAGGTAGATCGCGGCCCCCACCCCCAGGGGGAGCGAGAACGCCACGGTCAACAGGCTCACCAGGGCCGTGCCCGCGATGGCCGGGAAGATGCCGCCCGCCGTCATGCCCTTGCGCGGCCGGTCGGTCAGGAACTCCCAGCCCATCACCTGCCATCCCTCGTAGGCGATGTGGGCCAGGAACGCCACGAGCACGGCCACGACGACCAGGGTGCTCAGAAGAAGCCACGACCGGCCCAGGGCTGACCAGATCCGTTTCGCCCTCATCCCGACCGCCTCCCCCGCCGGATGAACGCGTCGGCGACCCAGTTCACGGCGAACGAAATCACGAACAGCACGAGCCCCACGGCGAACAGGGCGAAGTAGTGGGCCGTGCCGTGGGGCACCTCCCCGAGTTCGATTGCGATCGTGGCCGTCATGGTCCGTACGGGCGACAGGAACCCGCCGGGGAACGCCGGGGCGTTTCCGCAGGCCATGAGCACGGTCATGGTCTCCCCGATGGCTCGGCCCATGGCGAGCATCATGGCCGCCAGGATCCCCGGAGCGGCCGACGGGATCGTGACCTTGATCAACGTCTCCCAGGGGTTGGCCCCCAGTGCCAGGCTGGCGAGTCGGTAGTCCCGGGGCACGGCTCGCAGGGCGTCCTCGGCGAGGCTCACTGCCGTGGGGAGCGCCATCACGGTCAGGAGCACCGCGCCGTTTAGGGCCGTGAGCCCGTGGGGCAGGCCGAACAGCTTCGCGATCGCGGGTCCCACGACGACGATCCCGATAAACCCGACGACCACGCTGGGGATGCTGGCGAGCATCTCCACCGCGGGTTTGAGGACCTCGCGCACCCGGGCCGGGGCGAACTCCGAAAGGTAGGCGGCCACCCCGAGCCCCAGGGGCACGGTGAACGCCATGGCCCCCAGGGTCACGAGAGCGGTGGAGGCCACCATGGAGAGGATGCCGTACCGGGCGCCCTCCGGGCTCGTGGGGTCCCACCGGGCCGAGGTGAGGAACTCCCAGAGGGGGATTTCCCGAAACGCTTTGGCCCCCTGCCACAGAAGGAGCGCGAAGATCCCGGCGAGCACCAGGATCGAGGCGTACCCGCAGGCGGCCAGGCTCCACTCGATGAACCGCTCCCCGAAGCGGTTCCGCCGCCGTGCCGGGCCGGAGACGGTCAAGACCGTGGTTTTGTTCATGGATGTCATCCGGTCAGGGGAAGGATCGGGTGGGAGTGTAGCAGCGAAATGTTACGGGCGGGTTACGACCGCGTTGCGAAAAGATGACAAGCGGGACCGGAGGAATTCGACCGGTCGCCTTCACCGAACCGTAATCGGGTCGTAACCCGGCCGTAACATCGGGGGGCTAATCTGGGCGCCGTCGAAGCGAACCCGAAACGAGAAGGAGGCGAACGACATGCGAAGGATTCTGGTGACAGTCGCGGCGGTGGCCCTGGCGCTGGCGGGTCCGGCCTGGGCCGGACGGAAGATGGTGCAGGTAAAGGGGTCCGACACCCTGGTGAACCTGGTCCAGTCCTGGGCCGAGGCGTTCCTGGACGAGACGGGGCAGTTCGTGGCCGTGACCGGGGGAGGCTCCGGCACGGGGATCGCGGCCCTGATCGACGGCAAGGCCGACATCGCAAACTCGTCCCGGTCGATCAAGCCCAAGGAGGTCGAGCTGGCCCGGAAGAACGGGGTGGAGCCGGTGGAGTTCGCGGTGGCCGTGGACGGGCTGTGCGTGATCGTAAACGAGAACAACCCGATCGAGGCGCTCACTCCCGACGACGTGGGCCGGCTTTTCCGGGGCGAGATCAAGAACTGGAAGGCCTTGGGCGGGCCCGACCGGCCGGTGACCCTCTACGGCCGGCAGTCCAACTCGGGCACCTACGTGTTCTTCCAGGAGCACGTGCTCGGAAACAAGGATTACGCCGCGACCATGAACCGGATGAACGGGAACGCCCAGATCCTGGAGGCCGTCGCCCGGGACGCCTCGGCCGTCGGGTACGTGGGCATCGGCTACGTGGTGGACGAAAACGGAAAGGTCCGAAAGGGCATCAAGCCCCTCAAGATCAAGACCCCCGACGGTGCCGCCGTGAGCCCGCTGGACCGGGAGGCCGTGAAGTCGGGCCGGTACCCTCTCTCGCGCCCCCTGTACCAGTACACCAACGGAACCCCCAAGGGGGTCGTGGCCGAACTGCTCAAGTTCGAACTCTCCGAGGCGGGGCAGAAGATCGCCGAGGAGCAGGGGTTCTACCCGGTGGGCGGGGAGCTCCTGGAGAAGAACCGGAAGGCCCTGGGCGAGTAGCCCGAGAACGCAGGCGCCTGACGAGAAACGGCCCCGCCTCGGCGGGGCCGTTTCTCGTTGGTACGCCCGGCATGGGCCCTGGCTTGGAGGTGAAAGTCCTCCCCCGAA
>NZ_BAAHXI010000019.1:0-57309 GCF_054656955.1 Deferrisoma palaeochoriense | reverse complement strand
CGCGGCAGGGTGAAAGGCTTCCTCTCCCGCCACGGGTTCCTCGCCGGCCTGGCCGCCGTGGCCGCCCTCGTGCTGGCCAACCCCGGCGGGGTTCCGGCCGCGGCCGGCCTCTGGCTCAAGGCCCACCGGACCCCCGACGTCATCATCGCCGTCATCTTTCTCCTCGCCGGCCTTCGGCTCTCGGTGCGCGCCGCCGCGGCCGGGGCGGCCGACGGGCCGGTGGTGGCCCTGGGGCTCGTCTCCGTCTTCGTCCTTTCCCCGGCCGTGGCCGCCGGGTTTTCGCTCTTGCCCCTGGCGCCGGGCCTCCTCGTGGGGCTTGCGCTGGTTGCGGCCATGCCCACCACCCTCACCACGGGCGTGGTCATGACCGCGGCCGCGGGCGGCAACGAGGCCACCGCGCTCGTGATCACCCTGGCCGCCAACGCCCTCGCCGTGGCCGTCGTCCCCGTGCTCCTGCCGGTTCTCGTGGGCACGGCCGGCCGCATCCCGCCCGAACTCTTCCACCGGGGGGAACTGGCCCTTCGCATCGCCGGGCTCGTGCTCGCACCCCTGGCGGCCGGCATGCTCGTACGGGCCCGGTTTCCGGCGGCGTGCGACCGCTCGGCCCCGCTCGCCCGAACGGCGAGCCTCGTGCTCGTGGTGACCATGGTGGGCATCGGCATGGCCGGGTCCCGGGCCGCGCTCCTTCGCCGGCCGGCCGACCTCGCCGTTGCCGCCGCGGTGTCGGCCGCGTACCATGGCGCCGTGCTGGCGCTCCTGTTCGCGGCCGTTCGGGTGTTCCGGATCGGACCCGGCCGGCGGGAGGCCGCGATCTTCCTGGGGGGCCAAAAGACGCTCCCCCTGGCCGTGCTCCTGCAGACCACGCTGTTTCCCGGCGTGGGTGAGGCCCTGGTGGTCTGCGTGGGCCATCACCTGGTACATCTGCTGATGGACGGGTACCTGGTGGGCCGGCTGCGCGCCCGAAACGAAACGGCCTGACGGCGCATCAAAAGCTTCCGTGCGCTCGCTGGGTCGCGCGAAGGCGCGAACGCGGATCGACCACCTTCGGACGCGGATCAGACGGAACGAATGCGAGAAGCCACGGTTCTCCGACCCAACCCCCCCACGACGTCGCCCACCGTTCTCCCCATGGCGGAGGGCGCCTGCTGCCCCACCGGCGACGCGCCCGACCGGGTGACGGCCCAACCCTGCTGCGCGCCGGCACCGTCGGAGCCCGAGCCGCGCAACTGCGGTCCCGACCGTTCGGCCGAGCCCTGCTGCGGCTCGGCGGCCGAGGCGGTGACCGCCCGGTGGCCCGACCGGGAACGACCGGGCTACCGCATCTGGCCCTTCGTGGAGGGCTGGATCGAGACCCCCGCCGGGGAGGTGCCCCGGGTGTCCACCCGGCTCGCCCCGGCCGACGTGCTCGGCCGCTGGGCCATGCGGTGGGGCATCGGCCGCGACCGCTACCGGGTCGCCCCGGGGCTCTACGCCGTGGGCCACCCCGACGAAAACGCCCCGGTACTGGTCACGGCCAACTACAAGATGACCTTCGACCTCCTGCGCCGGGACCTCGCCGGGGTGGACGCCTGGATCCTGGTGCTCGAGACCCACGGCATCAACGTGTGGTGCGCCGCCGGCAAGGGCACCTTCGGCACCGACGAACTGGTGAACCGGCTTCGGGCCGCCGGGGTGGAGCGGGTGGTGCGCCACCGCACCCTGGTGGTGCCCCAGCTCGGGGCCACCGGGGTCTCGGCCCCCGAGGTCCGGCGCCGCACGGGGTTCCGGGTGGTGTACGGGCCCGTGCGAAGCCGCGACCTCAAGGCGTTCCTCGCGGCCGGCCTGAAGGCCACGGCCGGCATGCGCCGGGTCACCTTCACCCTGGGGGAGCGGCTCGTCCTGACCCCGGTGGAACTGCGGGTGATCCTGCTTCGCCCGAGCCTCGCCCTGGCCGCGGCGCTCCTCGTGCTGGGGGGCATCGGCCCCGGGGGCTACTCCCCTGCGGCCGCCCTCCACCGGGGCGGGGCCGCGGTGCTCTCGCTCCTGGCCGGGGTCGTGGCCGGCGCCGTGGCCGCCCCCGTGCTCCTGCCCTGGCTCCCGGGCCGGATGTTCTCGGTGAAGGGGCTGTGGACCGGGCTGGCCGCCGCGCTCCTCCTGGTCTTGCGGTTCGCCGGGGCGCTCTCGGGCTGGGACGCGCTCGCCCTCCTTCTCGCCGTGCCGGCGGTGTCGAGCACCTGTGCCATGAACTTCACGGGCTCGACCCCGTTCACCTCCCCCTCGGGGGTCGAAAAGGAGATGCGCCGGTCCCTCCCGTGGCAGATCGGCGCCGGCGCGCTCGCCCTCCTGGCCTGGCTCGCGGGGGCGTGGTAGGGGAAAGGGAGGGGGATAGGGAATCGGGAATGGTTGTCGCCGGGTCGGGCTTCCCGGTTCCCCGTCTGGCGGCGTGCCGACGGAAGACCGACGACCGGTGACCGAAGACCGACCTTCGGGAAGGACCCTCGATGGACGCGTTTCGCTATCTGGAAGGGGTGGCGAGCCTGGAACTCACGCCGGAGCGGTGCGTGGGATGCGGGCTCTGCGAGACCGTGTGCCCCCACGGGGTGCTCGCGGTGGTGGAGGGCCGCGCCCGCATCGTGGACCGGGACGGCTGCATGGAGTGCGGGGCCTGCGCCCGGAACTGCCCCACCCAGGCCCTCTCGGTGAGCGCCGGGGTGGGCTGCGCCGCCGCCATCATCAAGGGCTGGATCACGGGCGGCCCCCCCACCTGCGGCTGCGACGACGCCGGGTGCTGCTGAGGCGCGGGCCGTGCCGGGCGACCCCTTCCTCGGCCCCTACGCCGACATCCGGGCGCTTCGCGCCGCGGCCCGGAAGATCCTGGGGGTGGGGCCCGAGGCGGGGCTTCCGGAGATCCGGGCCGCGTTTCGCCGCCTCTCGCGGCGGCACCACCCCGACCTGGGAGGCGACCCGGCCCGGTTCACCCGCATCGTAAACGCCTACCTCGTACTCACCCGCCCCGACCCCCGGGGGTTCCCCCTGGGCGACGCGCCGGGCGAACCCGAGTCCCACGTCGCCTACTTCGAGCGCTGGAAGCGCCGGTTTTTCGAGTGATACCAAGTTACGTTCAAAGCTACCGTTTCCTGATTCGGCCCGGCAAGGGGCCCGGTGGAGCGCCGGGCGAGGCTCCTACAGTCGCTGCATCCGGCACTCAGCCGATGTCTCCCTCGCCAAGAACCTACCAATGGCTAGCCAACGTCCGCGTTCTCGCCGTTCATGGAGCCGCCGGGCTGAGTGCCGGATGCAGCGTAAGCCGGATGCCGCACTCACGCACGGCCGGAACCGGGCCCCTTGCCGGGCTCCGGGCTGGGTGTCTGTTCGAACGCAACTTGGTATGAGGGGGGGGGCTCCCTACCCCGCCCCGTACACCCCCAGGGCCGCGGCCACGGCCTCGCCCTTCGGGATCGAGGCCCCCAGCTCGGCGAGCACCGCCTCCAGGGCCCCGAGGCAGGTGAGCACGTTCTGGCGCTTGGCCGCGTAGCCCATGAGCCCGATCCGCCACACCCGGCCCGCAAACGCCCCCAGACCCGCCCCGATCTCCAGGCTGTAGTCCTCCAGGAGCCGCCGGCGCACCGCGGCCTCGTCCACCCCCTCGGGGGCGTACACCGCGTTGAGCTGGGGCAGGCGGTGGGGCTCCTCCACCACGAACGAAAGCCCCATGGACTCCAGCCCCGCCCTGAGGGCCCGGTGGTGGAGCCGGTGGCGCGCCCAGGCGCTCTCGATCCCCTCCTCCTTGAGGAGCACCAACGCCTCGTGCAGGGCGTAGAGGGCGTTCACCGGCGCGGTGTGGTGGTAGGTGCGCTTCCCGTCGCCCCCCCAGTATCCGAGCACCAGGGTCAGATCCAGGAACCAGCTCTGCACCGGGGTCTTGCGCCCCCGCACCTTGGCCAGGGCCCGCTCCCCGAAGGTCACCGGCGAAAGCCCCGGCACGCACGACAGGCACTTCTGGCTCCCGCTGTACACGGCGTCGAGGCCCCAGGCGTCCACCTGGACCGGGATCCCCCCCAGCGAGGTCACGGTGTCCACGATGGTGAGGCAGCCGTGCTCCCGGGCGATCCGGGCCAGGGCCTCGGCGTCCGAGGCCGCGCCCGTCGAGGTCTCGGCGTGGACGAACGCCACGATCTTGGCCTCGGGGTGCTCCCGCAGGGCGGCCTCCACCTTGGCCGGGTCCACCGGCCGGCCCCACTCGTCGTCCACCACCACGGCCGTGCCGCCGCACCGCTCCACGTTCTGGCGCATGCGCTCGCCGAACACGCCGTTGCGGCACACCACGACCGTGTCGCCCGGCTCCACCAGGTTCACGAAGCACGCCTCCATGCCGGCCGAACCCGGCCCCGACACGGCGAAGGTCACCTCGTTTCGGGTCTGGAAGGCGTAGCGCAGGAGGTCCTTGAGCTCCTCCATCATGTGGACGAAGGTCGGGTCCAGGTGCCCCACCGTGGGGCGCGAAAGGGCCTGGAGCACCCGGGGATGGATGTCGGACGGACCGGGGCCCATCAGGATCCGCTGGGGGGGATGGAACGAGGTCATTCGGTCACTCCTCCTTCATAGGGTCCATTGGGTCGGCGGCGTTCGGCCGGGCGGCTCGGCGGCCGAAAGCCGCGCGCGTTCTCGTCGCCGGCGTTTCCGGCCGGGCGCGGACGCGCCGCGCCGTCGTCACGCCCCGTCCGATGGACCGCCCTGGTCGCCGGTGCACGCCAGCACCGCCTCGAGCTCCCGGGCGATCTCGTGGGCCGCATCCACCGTGGGCATGGTGAGCGGGGGCCGCACCCCCCCGCCCTTGTACCCGCGCATCGAACAGGCGAGCTTGAGCCCGCCGATCCCGTGGGCCACGGTCACCAGCCGGGCGAGCCGCTGGAGGCGGCGCTGGAGGTCCAGGGCCCGGGCGTGGTCGCCGGCGCGAAACGCCTCGTACAGGGCCACGCACGCCTCGGGGGCGCAGTTGGCCACGGCCAGGATCGCCCCGGCCGCGCCCACGCAGAGCGCCGGGTAGGTCACCCCGGCGTTCCCCACGAACACGGCGAACCCCTCGGGCACGAGCCCGCAGATCTCGGTAAACGGCCCGATGTTCCCCGAACTGTCCTTCATGCCCACGATGTTCGGGTGTTCGGCCAGCCGGGCCACCGTGCCGGGCTCCAGGGCCACCCCGGTGAACTGGGGCACGCTGTAAAGAAGGACCGGGATCGGTGACTCATCGGCCACCCGGCGGAAATGGGCCTCCAGGCGCTCCTGGGTCATCTGGCCCTTGAAGTAGTGGGGCGTGACGACCAGGGCGCAGTCGGCCCCGAGCTCCGCGGCCCGGCGCGTGGCCCGCACGGTGTCCCGGGTGGACTCCCGGCCCGTGCCGGCCATGAAGATCCGGTCGGACGGGATCGCCTCCCTCGCGGCCGCGAGCACCGCGTCGCGCTCCGGCTCGTCCAGGTACACGCTCTCGCCGTTGGAGCCGAGCACCAGGTAGCCCGCAAGCCCCGTCTCGTTCCACCGGGCCAGGTTCGCCCGGAACGCCTCCAGGTCCACCTCGTCGCCGCGAAACGGCGTGATCACCGGCGGCAGGATGCCTTCCAGCTTTCTCACGTGGGTCCTCCCGTTCCCTTCGGTGGGCAGTCTTCGGTCGTCCCCCAACCTCGAAAGCGCCGAAGTATGACACACTCGCCTCAGCGCGCAACCCCCCCGGGCTTCCCCCGCCGCCGGAGCCGGGAGGTCGAGAATCGGGTGTTGGGTGGGGAGGTGGGCTGACCAGGCGTGGCGAAACGTCGTAAAGACTCGCCAATCGAAAAGCGTAACAGACGTTGGGACGCGCGGACGCTCCACCCAGCAGGTCGGGCGAGCCGAACTTGCGGCGTTCGTTCCGGAGCCGACGCCCTGGGCCCGGGAAATCGCCGCCGGGCCCTGGCGTTCCCCGGCCGGGGCGTCCCTTACTTCTTGTCCATCGGGTACCCGGCCCGGCGCCAGGCGTGCCAGCCGCCCTTCAGGGCGTACACCTTCTCGTAGCCGAGGTCCATCAACTGTCGCGCCACCCGGGCGCTTGTGGCCTCGTTGGGTCAGGCGCAGTAGACGACGATCGTCGCCCCCTTGGGGTACTTCCCGGCCCAGGCGGCCACGTTCCGCGGGTCCTCCCGCACGGCCTTGGCGATCTTGCCCTGGCTCGCGCCCCAGTCCCCCTCGAGCCGGGTGTCGATGATGACGAGATCCCGGCTCCCCAAGCGGCCCTTGAGTTCCTCGGGCTCCATGCGGGGCACCGGCCCGGCGCCCAAGGCGGGCCCCAACCCGAGGCCCAACAGCACGGCGATAGTCAACGCGACACAAACGATCCTTGGTCGGGGCATGGGGTCTCCTTTCGGTTCGTTGCCGAAAATCAGTGCCGGCCGAGCTTACCCCCGAATCCGCCGGCGTCAATCCGGCCGGATCGCCCCCCGGTGTCCCGCCCTGGGCCCCCCTTACAGGCAATCGCCCCTTCCCGGGCAGTCCGGATCGAGCCCCAGGGCGCGGGCCACGGCCGCCCAGAACTCCTCGCGGCCCATGTCCGAGTAGCCCCCGAGGGCGTGGGAGACGACGCCATTCGCGTCCAGGAGCACCAGCGAGGGCACCACCGTCACCCCGAACCGGTCGTAGAGATCGAGATTCCAGTCCACCGCGGCCGGCACCCGGACGTCGTGCTCCGCCATGTACCTCGCCAGGGCGTTGACCTCGTCCTTCCCCCAGGTCTCGTGGTCCACGTTCACGGCCAACGCGCCAAGGCCCCTGTCTCCCCACCGCCCATACCAATCGCCGAGGTCGGCCAGCACCCTGGCGCTGCGGGGACTCCACGAGGCCCAGAACGCGATCACGGTGGCCTTCGCCCCCGCCACCTCCTCCAGGCCAAACTCCCGCCGGTCGAGGGTCTCGAACCGGAGGCCCTCCACCGCCTGCCCGAGCTCCAGCCGCCGGAACGCCCACGCGGGCGCCGCCAACATCCCCAACACCACCAACCCGGCCACCGTGCGTTTCAGCATGTTTCACCTCCTTGCGAAAGTTTGCAAAGAGTACCGAATTGCCGATTCCGGTGCCAGGGAAAACGAGACCGGAAAGATACCCTGTGCGGGGCAACATCCGGCGCGGCCGGAACGGGATCGGGAAGGGGGGGCGCCCGCGCCCAACGCAAAAAGGGCCAGACCCCAAGGCCTGGCCCTTTGCCTGTTCGCTGGAGCGGGAAACGGGATTCGAACCCGCGACTTCGACCTTGGCAAGGTCGCACTCTACCACTGAGTTATTCCCGCCCTCCGTTAGGCTGCGTAGTATCCACATCCGGCCCGGCCGAGTCAACCCCTTTGGCCGCCCGGTAGAGGGCGAGCACCCGGTCCACGAACCGGCGGGTTTCCGGGTACGGGGGCACCCCGCCGTAGCGGTCGACGGCCCCGGGCCCCGCGTTGTAGGCGGCGAGCGCGAGATCGAGCCGTCCCCCGTAGCGCTCCACCAGGCGCGCCAGGTAGGCGGTGCCCCCCTGGACGTTGTCGCGGGGGTGGTAGGGGTCGAGCACCCCGAGCTCCCGTGCCGTGTCCGGCATGAGCTGCATGAGGCCGATGGCCCCCTTGGGGGAGACCGCCCGGGGGTTCTCCCCCGACTCCACCTGGATCACGGCCCGCACCAGGAGCGGGTCGAGCCCGTACCGGGGCGCCGTGCGACGGACCGCCTCCCGCCACGGGACCCGGGGAGGGTCGGTGCGGATCACCACCTGGCAGCCGGGCTCAGTGGGGGCGTCGGTGAAGAAGGGGGCACCCCCATCGACCGGGGCCCGGTACACGTCGGCCCGGGCGCCCGTCGCGAGCGCGAGGGCAACCGCGAGGCAGGCCGCCCAGAACCGCCGATCCTCAACCGCCTTTCCCATCGGCCCGCTGGTCCTTGACCCAGACGCTTCCGGCCTTGGACTTGGCGTAGCGCTTGAGCTGGGCCGCCACGTCCGCCACCTCACCCACGTGGGAGAAGTGCCGGACATCGGTGGACACCACGGCCACCGACACGCTCATGAGGGGGAGCCGGGTCACCCGGCCGCGGCGGTCCTTGGTTTCGATGTAGCCCCTCTGCCGGTCTTCGGGGTCGTAGTAAAGGGGGATCACCCGGTCGAACCGCTCGACGATCCGCTGGGCGATGGCGTCGGCCGACGCCGGGGTGGTGACCACGACGAAATCGTCGCCGCCCACGTGGCCCACGAAGTCGTTGGGTCCACCCAGGTCGCGCACGGCCTCGAGCAGGATGTCGGCGATCTGCCGGATCACCCCGTCGCCCCGGGCGAACCCGTAGCGGTCGTTGAAGGCCTTGAAGTGGTCGGCGTCGGCGTAGAGGACCGCGAGCGGTTCCCCCCGGCCGATCCGCTCCCCGATCACCTGCTCGATCGTGACGCTCCCGGGAAGCCCGGTGGTGCTCGAGGCGCTCAGGCCCGCCTGCGTGCGTCGCAGCAGCCGGTCCACCCGGGCCGCGAGTTCGGGGATGCTAAACGGCTTCGTGACGTAGTCGTCGGCCCCGAGTTTGAGGGCCCGGACCTTGTCGGTGTCCTCGGTGCGCGCCGAGAACACGATGATCGGGATGAGGGCCGTGCGGGGGTCGGCCTTCAGGGCCTCGATCACCTGGAACCCGTCCATGTCGGGCATGTTGATGTCGAGGAGAACGAGGTCGGGATGAAACCGCTCCACCTTCTCCACGGCCTCGCGGCCGTCAAAGGCCACCAGCGGGATCATGCCGAGGCTCGTGACCACGTGGGACCCCAGGAGCACCACGCTCTGGTCGTCGTCCACCACAAGAACCCGCGGGATCGTCTGGGGGCCGGCGCGGCCCTGGCTCCGGGCCTGCTCGGCCGCCGCGATCACTGCGTCCGGGTCGGGGGGCGCGGGAACCGGGATCCATCCGGGCGTGGGAGCCTCGGCCTCGTCGGGCATCACCGCGATCACCGGGCACTCCCCGCACACGTAGTGGTGCGAGACGAACTGGGCCGCGAGGTCCCGGACCTCCGCCGGAAAATCCCACCACAAGACCACCGCGCCGGGTCGTTCTTTGAGGAGGCTCGCCGTGAAGCCATCGAGTCCCTCGTGGACCTCGGCCTCCCGGCCCTTGGCCCGGAGACCCTGGGCCAGGGCCTTGGCCTCGCCCGACGGCCCGAGGATCACGAACCGGCCCGGGGCGGTCACCGGGGCTCCCCTCGCGGGATCCGCCGCCGGTCGATCGGCAGGGCCACGGTGCACACGGTGCCCCGGCCCGGCTGGCTCTCGAACTCGATCGTGCCCCCGTGCTCCTCCACGATGAGGTGGGCCCGGGCGAGCCCCAGCCCCGTGCCCGAGGTCTTGGAGGTGAAAAACGGGTCGAAGATCTCCTCCAGGTCCTCCGGGTCGATGCCGACCCCGGTGTCCCGGATCCGCACCTGCACCCAGTTCTCCACCGGACGGAAGTCCACGAAGAGGTCGCCGCCGGCGGGCATGGCCTCCACCGCGTTCTCCAAGAGCCCCCCGAAGAGATCGGTCAGGAGCTCCGCGTCGCCGTACACGGCCGGCAGGTCCTCCGGCGCCTCGAACCGGACCCGCACCCCCTGGGCCTCGGCCCTCCCGGCCAGGCGGCCCAGACACTCCTCCAGGATCTCGCCAAGGCGCACCGGCGCAAACCGCGGCGTTCGCTCCCGGCTGAACGCCACGTAGTCCTCGATGTCCTGGACCATGCGCTCCAGGCGTTCCACCTCGCTCACGATCACGTCGAGGTATTTGCCCTCGGGCCGGCCGTCGAGCCGGCGCCGGAGTTTCCGGGCGAATCCCCCGATCGTGATGAGCGGGTTTCGGACCTCGTGGGCCACCCCGTCGACCACCCGGCCCAGGCTCGCGAGCTTCTTCGACTCGAGGTAGCGCTTTTCGAGGGCCTTCTGGTGGGTGAGGTCCCGAAGGGCCAGGATCAGGTGGCCCGGCTCGGGCCGCTCCACCGCGGAGACAGCCGCCGGGAACCGGCCGGTGGGCCCCTCGAGGAATACCTCCCCTTCGTACCCCCCCGGGGAGGCCGCCTCCTCCCGCACCCGGTCCATCCACCGGCACCGGAGCTCGGGGCAGACGAACCCCTCGGCAGGGGCGCCCACCAGGTCCTCGACCCGCCGGGCCAGGAGCCGCCCGGCCGCCCGGTTGGCCGCCACCACCCGGTTCTGGGGATCGACGTGGAGGAGCGCCGTGGGGGCGTCGAAGAACACCCGCGCCAGCACGTGGGCCTCCACCTGGGGCGGAAGAGGCGCCTCGGAGTGGATGTAGGCCTGGAGTTCGGCCCGGGTGAGGTGGATCTGGAGGGACTTCAGGAGGATGTCTTCGCGAAACGGCTTCGTGATGTAGTCGTTGGCCCCGAGCCGCAGGGCCTTCATGGCCGTGCGCTCCGAGCCGTGGCCGGTGAGCACCACCACCACGGTTTCGGGGTGGATCCGCTTGATCTGGCGAAGGACGTCGAGGCCGTGGAGCCGCGGAAGGTTCAGGTCGAGGACGACGGCGTCGGGCAGGGTGTCGGTGAACCGTTTGAGCCCTTCGAGCCCGTCGGTGGCCAGGGAGCACTCGTACCCGTGGGCGGTCAACCGCTCCACCACGAGCCGGCCGAGGAACTCGCTGTCCTCCACCACGAGCACGCGCTTGGACACGGAAGCGGCGTGGGCCGGGGAACCGGCGCCCCCCGGCCCTGGCGCGCTAGAAGTCGTCGGTGTGGCAGCACTTGAACTTGGGTTTGCCCGATCCGCACTCACAGGGTGCCCCGTGGCATTTGCTGAAGGCCTTCTTGGATCCGCAGGGACAAAGCTCAACATCCTCTTCGGCCACTTGGCACCCGCGCTTGAGCACGTTGTCGGAGGTGTGGAACAGGTCTTTCTGGCTCATCGCTGCCTCCTTCTGGGAAACACGGGGATGGGATCACCGCCCCGACAGGGTAGCAACGTTTTTCCCGTTGGCAAGGAAGGCGGGCACCTCGGACGGGGCTTGCACCGAAGGGGGCACCGGGGTGCGAAACCCCAGGAACCGCACCCCGGCCGCCGCGGCCGCGGCCCGATCGAGCTCGGAGTCGCCCACGTACACGGCCCGTTCGGCCGGGCAGCCGAGGTCTTCGAGGCACCGGAGGAGGAGGTCCGGGTGGGGCTTGGGCCGGGCCACGTCGCGCACGGTGACCACGTGGTCCACGAGATCCAGAAGCCCCACGGCCTCGAGCACCTTGTGGGCGCTCCGGCCCCGGTTCGTGGCCACGGCCGCCCGCCGGAACCCCTTGCGGGCCGCGAGAACCTCGTGCCAGCCCGGCTCCGGCTCCAGGAGCGGCAGGAACCGGAGGTAGTCCACCCGGTCGGCGAAGGCCCTGGCCTCGTCCCGGAGCTCGGGCGGGAAAAAGGTCTCGATGACCTGGGGGGTGGAGAGCGTGTGCAGCCGCGCCAGGGCCGGCCGGTCCGCCTCGGCGACCTCGGGCAGCCCGAACGCCCGGAACAGGTGATTGTAATAGGCGAGGTTCGCCCGCTCGGAGCGGATCAGGACCCCGTCGCAGTCGAGAATCAGGAGGTCGGTGTGCGGGTCGGGCATGGGCGTCCACGGGTCGGGGGACAACGGAAACTGCCGGTCCGAGCATACCGGCTGGCCTTCCGCCGGCGCAATGCACCCCCGGGCGTCAGGCCGTCTCGACCCGGGCCGCCTCCTCGAGCCCGTAGCGTGCGATGGCCATCTCCCGCAACACGTACTTTTTCACCTTGCCCGAGGCCGTCAGCGGCATCTCGGGCACGAACATCACGTACCGGGGAATCTTGTGCCGGGCGATCCGGCCCCGGCAGAACTCGCGAACCTCGTCCTCGGTGAGGTCCCACCCGGGTTTCGGCACCACGGCCGCCAACACCTGCTCGCCGTAACGCTCGTCGGGCACCCCCACCACCTCCACCTGGAGGATGCCGGGGTGGGTGTAGAGGAACTCCTCGATCTCCCGGGGGTAGATGTTCTCGCCGCCCCGGATGATCATGTTCTTGAGCCGGCCCGTGATCCGGCAGTAGCCCTCCTCGTCCATGACGGCGAGATCCCCGGTGTGGAGCCAGCCCTCCGGATCCACGGCCTGGGCCGTGGCCTCGGGCATCTTGTAGTACCCGATCATGGTGTTGTAGCCCCGGGAGCAAAGCTCGCCCTGGGTTCCGGGGGGAACCTCCCGTCCCGTCTCGGGGTCCACGATCTTCACCTCGACCCCCGGCAGGGCCCGGCCCACGCTCGCCACCCGGCGCTCCACCGGGTCGTGGCGCCGGGTCATGGTGATCCCCGGGCTCGCCTCGGTCTGGCCGTAGGTGATGCACACCTCGGACATGTGGAGATCGCGGCGCACCCGCTTCATGAGCTCCACCGGGCACGGGGCCCCGGCCATGACGCCCGTGCGCAGGCTCGAGACGTCGTACCTCCCGAACTCCGGGTGGTTGAGCACCGCGAGGAACATGGTGGGAACGCCGTGGAGCGCCGTGCAGCGCTCCCGATGGACCGCCTCGAGCACCCCCTTGGGGTCGAAGGCCTCCAGGATCACCATGGCCGCCCCGTAGCAGGCGCAAAGCAGGGTGCTCATCACGCACCCGAAGCAGTGGAAGAGCGGCACCGGGATGCAGAGCCGGTCGGCCGGGCCGAACCCCAGGATCTTGCCCTGGGCCAGGGCGTTGTTGACGATGCCCCGGTGGGACAGGAGAACCCCCTTGGGGAACCCGGTGGTGCCGCTCGTGTACTGCATGTTGATCGGCTCGTCCGGCCGGAGTTCGGCCTCCCGGGCCGCCAGGGCCTCGGGGGGCACCCCGTCGGCCAGGGCCTCCACCTCGCCCAACCCCGTGAACCCCTCCGGCGTGTTCGGCCCGATGTGCACCACCCGGCGGAGCCGGGAGAGGTCGGCTCCCGGTTCCTTGCCGGCCAGGAGGTCGCGCATCACGGCCACGTAGTCCACGTCGCGGAACCCGTCGGTCAAAAACACGGTGGTGGCGTCGGACTGCCCGAGCACGTAGCCCACCTCGTGGCGCTGGTAGTTCGTGTTCACGGTGACCAGGACGGCCCCCACCTTGGCCGTGGCGAACTGCAGGAGCACCCATTCGGGCACGTTCGTGGCCCACACGGCCACGTGCTCGCCCTTCGCCACGCCGAGCGCCAGGAGGCCCCGGGCCAACCGGTCCACCCGGTCGCGCAGCTCCCGGTAGCTCCACCGGAGCCCCCGGTCGGGGTACACGACGGCGTCGGCCTCGGGAAGGGCGGCGGCCGCCCGGTTCAGCACCTCCCCCACGGTCCACGACACGATCTCCACGGCTCCAACCTCCTTCGGCGCGCTCGGGTTACCGGAACCGGCGGGCGCGGGAACGTACACATATGGTGAACCTGAGGCAAGCCCCGCCCCCGGGACGGCCTGTTTTTTTGGTCAGACCAAAGCGGAACACCCTCCCCGTGGGGAAGGTTTACCTAGACAAAAACAGGGCCACCACCCCCCGTCGCACTTTTTTGACTTTGCATGTCAATTTCCCCTTGACCCCGACCGCAGCCCGCTGATAGAAATCATTTGCAACAGCGCAAGAGCCGCACGGGCCCGCGGCGGCAGGTTCCCCACAACACGGAGAATAACGACAAGGAGGAAGACCTCGATGGTCCGACACACCTTTTTTGCGGCCGCGGCCCTGGCGGGGCTGGTGGCCGGTCCCGCCCCGGGGGCCACCAACCAGGAACTCGAGCGACGGATCGACCTTCTCTCGGAGGAGATCCAGAAGCTCAAGAACGAGCTCGCGGTCTCGGAGGAGGCCGCCTATGAGAGCCGCTACGGCATGGGCCCGGCGGCGTCCAAGGTCTACGGGCTCACGAAGGGCCTGAGCATCGGGGGCTACGGCGAGGCGTTCTACAGCGCCCTGTTGTCCGACCGGGAGGGCAAGCATGATCAGGCCGACCAATACCGCCTGATCCTCTACACTGGGTACAAGTTCACGGACCGGATCGTGTTCAACAGCGAGATCGAGATCGAGCACGCCAAAACCAACAAGAACGGGTACGTGGCGGTGGAGCTCGCCACCCTGGATTTCCTGCTTCACCCGGCGGCGAACCTACGGTTCGGGCAGGTGCTGATTCCCCTGGGCATCACCAACGAACTCCACGAGTCCACCCTGTTCCACGGGGTGCAGCGGCCCGAGGTGGAGAAGGTGGTGATCCCGAGCACCTGGTACGACGTGGGCGCGGGGCTCTTCGGCACCCTCGCCGAGGGGCTCGACTACAAGCTCTACTTCGTCAACTGCCTCGACGCGAAGGGGTTCTCGAACGTCGGGATCAAGGGTGGCCGGCAGGCGGGCTCGAAGGCCAAGGCCGACGACTGGGCCGCGGTGGCCCGGCTCGACTGGGAGCCCGTGTTGGGGCTCATCCTGGGCGCGAGCGCCTACCTGGGCGACGCGGGTCAGAACCAGACCTTCGCGGGCGAGGAGCGAAGCGTGCGCACCCGGATCTACGAGGCCCACGGCCAGTGGAAGTACCGCGGGCTCGAGTTCAAGGCCCTGGTGAGCCGGGTGTCGGTGGACGACGCCGAGGCCCTGAGCGCCGACAAAGGGGCCGAGGTGGCCGAGGCCGTGACCGGCTGGTACGCCGAGGCCGCCTACGACCTCATGCCCCTCCTGTGGACCGGCACCACCCACTACCTGGCCCCGTTCGTGCGCTACGAGTCGATCCGGTTCGACCAGGCCCGAGCCGCCGGGGTGGCCGCCGGCACCGACCAGGACTACGACCTCTGGGTCACCGGGGTGAGCTACAAGCCCATCCCCAACGTGGTCCTGAAGGCCGCCTACCGGAACTTCCGGCCCGAGGACGACAGGAACCAGAAGGCCGACGAGGTGAACCTGGGGATCGGGTTCATCTTCTAGGCCACCGCCCATTCCTTCTCCGGCGACGACCCGGCGTCGGAGCTACCTCCCCATCCCCCAGGGCGGGGCCGCTGGCACCGGCCCCGCCCCCTTTTTCTTTTTGGGAGGACCCCATGATCCGGATGCTCCTTGCCGCAACGCTGGCCGCCTGGGCCTCGGCGGCCTGGGCCGGCACCTACCACACGAAAGACGAGGCCCTGCGGCTAGCCTTCCCCGAGGCGGACCGGGTGGACACCCGGACCCTCTACCTCACCGAGGCCCAGGCCCATGAGGTGGAGGCCCTGTCCGGGGCCCGGCTGGACGGCCGGGTGTACACCTTCTACGTCGGGCTAAAGGGGGAACGGCCCCTGGGCTACGCCGCGATCGAGGCGGCCACGGTGCGCACCCTGCCCCAGACCCTGCTCGTGGTGCTGGGGCCGGATCTTCGGGTGCGGTGGGTGCGGGTGCTCGCGTTCTTCGAGCCCGAGGAGTACCTGCCGCCCGAGCGCTGGCTCGCCCAGTTTCCGGGCCGGGGGTTGGGACCGGATCTGCGGGTGGGGGGCGGCATCCAGGGGATCACCGGCGCCACCCTCTCGGCCCAGGCCGTGACCCGGCAGGTGCGCCGGGTGCTCGCCCTGGCCCAGCTGCTGGCCCCGGAGCCGTAGGCCGTGCGGGCCATGGTGCGGGGGCCCCTCGGGGGCCGAAGCGGCCGGGCGGTGCTCGCCGGGTTCTACGCCTACCTCCTTCTCCACACGGCGACGGGGGCGGCGCTCTTTCTTACCAAACTGGGGTGGACCCCGGCCTCGGTGGCCCGGTACTACCGGGGGGATCCCGAGCGGTTCCTGAACCCCAGGAGCTTTCAGGGGCTCCTGGAGGTGACCCATTTCCACCTGTTCGCCTTCGGGTTCTTCTACGTGGTGGTGGCCCACCTCCTCCTCCATGCCGGCCTGCCCCGGGCGCTGCGCACCGCGCTCCTATCCGGGCTCGGGGCGGCGCTCACGGCGGACCTCGTGGCCGGGTGGCTCATCCGCTACCTCCACCCCGGCTTTGCCTGGCTCAAGCTCGGGGCCTTCTGGGGCGTAGAGGCGCTGTCGGTCGTCGCGCTGATTGCCCTGACCGTTTCCCTGTTCCGAAGGGGGTGAAGGGGGTTCCGGGGCGTCGGGAGGGCTTTCCGCTTCCGCCGGCCGGATTTCCATTTGCGCCGCAAGGGGTTTCTTTCGTACCCTTCCGCCTCCCCCGGGCCCCGGGGCTCAAGACACCTCGGCCCGGTGCCGATCGGTGAGGGGTTTTCCGGGGGAAATCCAAAACCGGAAGGTGCATCCCCATGATCCGAACACTCCTCGTTGCCATTCTCCTCCTCGCCGCCGGCACGGCCGGCGCCGCCGAACTCCTGCAACCGCCCGACAAGCTCGTGGTGGAGGGCGACAGCGTCCTCGTGCTCGGCCGGGCCGACGAGGGGAAGCCCGTGTCCGTCACCGTGGAGGCGGGCGGCAAGGCCCGGACCGTGGGGGCCGACAAACTGCCCCAGGGACGGTTCTTCGCGGCCATCGCCCTGGCGCCCGGCCTGAACCGCATCGAGGTAGACGGGAAGGTGCGGGAGGTGTTTCGGCCGGCCGAGGGGCTGACCCCACCGAGCGGGTTCCGGCCCCTTCGGGTGCACGCGGGCACGATCGTGCGGTGCAGCGACTGCCACCTCTCCGACCTGGCGCTCAAGGGAGGCGGGTTCCCGGACGTGTGCATCACCTGCCACGTGGTCGAGGCCCAAAACCCGAACTTCAAGGACGACCCGTTGGCCGACCGCCATTTCCGCTCGGCCGGGGCCCGGTGCGGCAAGTGCCACGACCCCCACGGCGCCGGCAACCCCGATCTGCTGCTGGCCGACACCCAGAAGCTCTGCGCCCGGTGCCACGGGGACCGGGGCACCATGGATGGGATCCATCCGGCCTTCGAGGAGGGAAGCTGCGCCGCCTGCCACGACCCCCACTTCTCCGGGTACCCGAACCAGCTCAAGGGAGAGGTCCCCGAGGTCTGCGGCCGCTGCCACGAGGAGGGCACGGCGGTGCCGACGGACCGCATTCATCCGCCCGTGGCCGAGGATCACGCCTGCGCCACCTGCCACGACCCCCACGCCGGCGGAAATGCGCTTCTGCGAAAGCCGCTCGGCCAACTGTGCGGGCAGTGCCACGAGGATGAGGTGACCCAGGGGCACGGCGGGGACCTGGAGGGCTGCACCCAGTGCCACGACCCCCACGGCGACCTGGACCGGGTGCTTGCCAACGGGGACTTTTCCGAGCGCTGCCGGGAGTGCCACGACGAGGTGGGGGGCGACCCGGTGCGCCACGACGCCCTCGACGAGGGGTGCCCCACCTGCCACAACCCCCACACGCCCCGGGAGAAACGGCTCATGAAGGCCCAGCCGGAGCTCTGCGCCGATTGTCACGAGGTGCCCCGGGCCGAGGGAGACCGGGCGCTCCACCCGGCCCTCGACGACGGCTGCACGGGCTGCCACGGCCCCCACGGCGGGGCCCGGGAGAAGCTCCTAGCGTCGGCCCCGCCCGACCTGTGCCTGGAATGCCACGACGACCCCCGGGACCGGGGGGAGGAGATCCATCCGGCCCTGGAGGAGGGGTGCTTCGGCTGCCACGACCCCCACGTGGGGTTCTTCCCGGGGGTGCTGGCCGCCCCCCAGGCGGAACTCTGTGTGGAGTGCCACGAGCCCGAGCCCCACGCCCCCGAGGCGAAGCCCTGCTCGGCCTGCCACGACCCCCACGCCTCGGACGAGCCCCATTTCCTGCGGAAGGGGATCACGGCTAGGAGGCTAGGAGGCTAGGAGGCTGGAAGGCTAGAAGGCTGGGAAGCTGGGAGGCTGGAAGGCGGGGAAGCTGAGAGGCGGGGAGGCCGGGTGGCTCGGGGCTCATGGGGCCGGACCGGTCGCGTTCGAACCGGCCCGGATCGCCCCCTTCTCGCCCCCCTCCGTAAACTCCGGGCCCTCCGTGGTTCAAATCACGCTTCCCGCTAGCGCTGGGGACCAAAGGGCCGGCGTCTTCCCTTGCCGGCGGCCCTCAGCCCCTCTTGCAGGCCGCCGGGTCGATCCCGAACCGTCGGATCTTCGCCCGGAGCGTGTTGCGGTGGATCCCTAGCAGGCGGGCCGCCCGGGTCTGGTTGCCGTCGGTCCATTCCAGGACCGAGGCGATGAGCGGGCGCTCCATCTGCTCCCACACCAGGTCGTGGAGGCTCACCCCGGGGCTCGTGCCCAGCTCCCGCAGGAACTCCTGGAACCGGGCGTAGAGGTGGTCTTCGAGGGAGCGGTCCCCCTTGGCCAACCGCTCCTCCTCCATGGCCCGGTCGAGCCAGGCCCGCACCTCCGCCGAGCCGAACGGTTCCCGCAAATATCCGTACGCGTTCCCCGAACCGTTGACCGCCTGCCAGGGGTCCAGGACCCACACGAACCGCTCTAGGGGACGCGCCTTCCGGCACCTCGCGGGCCAGGCCTGGCACCCGGCGGTCGCCCGGGCGTCCACAAAACAAAGGTTAAACGGCCGCTGGCGGCGGTACCGGCGCAACGCCTTCGGGTCGGGGACCCAGGCCACCGTGGGCCCGGAGCGGCCCAGCGCCTTCTCCACCCGCCGGCCCAGCCAGTCGGAGGGGCTCACCACCAGGACCGCACCGGGCTCCGCCATCACGCCACCTCCTTTTCCCAACCGGGAATGACCCCGAAAAACGCCCGGATCTCCTCCTCCATGGCCTCTCGGCCCCGGGCCTCCTGAACCCGCCGGCGAAACGCCGTGGCACCCGGGAGCCCCCGGGCCGCCCAGGCCGCGAATTTTCGCATCTCCGCCACGGCCACCCGTTCGCCCTTTTCCACCACGAGATCCCGCAAATGGAGGAGGAGATCCCGTCCCCGCGCCTCCGGACCGGGGACGGCCGGAACCGGTTCGCCTCGATAGAGGGCCTCGGCCTCGGCGAACACCCAGGGGGCGCCCAGAGCCGCCCGGCCGATCATGACCCCGGCGCAGCCGAACTCCCGAAGCCGCCGCACCGCCTCCTCCCCCGACGAGATGTCCCCGTTCCCCACCACCGGCACCCCCACCCGGGCCGCCACCTCCCCCACCACCGACCAGTCCGCCTCGCCGGCGTAGCCCTGGGCCCGGGTGCGGGGGTGGACGATCACCAGGTCGGCCCCCTCGGCCTCGGCCAGGGCCGCGATCTCGGCGGCGTTTCGGGTTCCGGCGTCCCATCCGGACCGGATCTTGACCGAAAGGGTCCCGGGGAACGCCCGCCGCAGGGCCCTCACGCAGGCGGCCGCCAGGCCCGGGTCGCGCATCAGGGCGGCCCCGGCCCCGGAACGTACCACCTTGCGCACCGGGCACCCCATGTTGAGATCGAGGTGGGAGAAGCCGACCTCTGCCGCGGCCCGGGCCGCCTCGGCCAGCTCGTCGGGGCAACTGCCGAACACCTGCACCGCCAGGTCCGGGCCCCGATCCGAGGGCTGGAGGTAGGCCAGCGTGCGGCGGTTCCCTCGGGCCAGGGCCGCCGCCGAGACCATCTCGGTGAAGAGGTACCGGCACCCCGCCCGTCGCAGACGGCGGCGGAAGGCCGGGTCGGTGACCCCCGCCATGGGGGCCATCCAGAACCGGGAGCGCCGGAGGGGCTCAGGGAGGAAGAATGCGTGCAAGGTCCCGTTCCAGGAGGTCGTAGTCCACCTCGATCACCTGGCGCTCCACCACTTTGCCCGCCCCGTCCAGGAGGTACAGGGTGGGGGTCCGCCGCACCCCCAGGGGGTCGGCGGCCACCAGGGTCTCGCCTTCGAGGCGATCGTACACCACCGGGAACGGAAGGTCCATGTCGCGCACGTAAGCCCGGACCCCGTTGGAGAACCGCTCGCCGTCCACGTTCACGGCCCACACCCGAAGTCCTTTTTCGCCCCATCGGTTCACGAGGTCCACGAGCCCCGGCATCGCCTCCTTGCAGTTGGGGCAGTACACGCTCCAGAAGAACAGGAGCTCGGGGGCCCCGTCCGCCGCCGCGACCCGATGCTCCCGCCCGTCGAGATCGCGCAGGGAGAACGGCGCCACGGCCTTCCCGGGGTCCAGGAGCCGGAAGGTGGGGCCGGTGGAGGCCCCGGCGACGGCGGCCGCCAGGACCACCAGGAGGGCGAGTCCCCGTCTCACTTCGCCACCCCCAGGTCCGCGAGGACCTTTCGGATCTTCTTCTGGCTCGCCCAGTAGTAGTTGGGCTCGGCGAACCGCACGCTCCCCTCCTGGTCGAGGATCACGCTGGTGGGAAGGGCGTTGATGCAGTACAGCTTCCAGACCTCCAGGTTCTTGTCGAGGAGCACCGGGAAGGTGATCCCGAGCGTCTCGATCTCCTCCTTCAGTTTCGCCACGTGGCTCGCCGAGAGGTTCTGGGTCTCCTGGTTGATGGCCAGGATCACCATCTTGTCCTCGTTGCCCGTGTAGAGGCCCTGGAGGAACGCGAGCTCCTCCATGCACCGGGGGCACCACGAGGCCCAGAAGGCCATGAGCACAACCTTGCCCTGGAAGGACGAGAGGGTCACCGGGTTGCCGTTGATGTCCTCGATGGTGAAATCCGGGGCCTTCTGCCCCTCGTCCAGGCACAGGGACCAGGCCGGCGCACCGCCGGCCAGAAGGGCTGCCGTCAAGACCGCCGCCATGAGCTTCCGCATCGTGGTTCCTCCCTCGGTGAGATGGGGTTGCCGTCTGATTGCGCGCACGTGACTTTACGGCGGCCCCTGGGGCGCCGCAAGCCGGACCTCGTCCGGCTACTCCCTTTTCCGGGCCTCGGGTCCCGGGCCGTGGCACCGCCGGCAGGCTTCCTGCGGCGAGCCCACCGGCGGGCCGCCGGGCTCCAGGAACAAGAACTTGTGGTCGTGGATGCTGTACGCGTTCCCCTCCGCCGTGCGCAGCGGATCATGGCACTCGTGGCAATGGACGCCCCCCGCCAGATGTCGTTCGTGCTCCGGGGTACGGGGAAAGGTTCCGGCATGGCACGTGAGGCAGTACTCCGACGGGGTCATCCGGGGCTTCTCGCCCTTTTCGAGCTGGCTTCGGAAGTTCTTGCAGATGTCGCAACTGAGCCCTCGGGCGTCCATGAAGTGCTCCACCCAGA
The DNA here is from genome assembly GCF_054656955.1 of Deferrisoma palaeochoriense. NCBI lineage: Bacteria > Pseudomonadati > Thermodesulfobacteriota > Deferrisomatia > Deferrisomatales > Deferrisomataceae > Deferrisoma > Deferrisoma palaeochoriense. Next base: position 36,317 of record NZ_BAAHXI010000019.1, on the reverse strand, counting down.
ACTCCCACTGCCGGTGGCGGTCCTCGTACGATTCGTCGCCGGCGAAGGTGGTATTGTCCTGGCCGGGCTTGGGCAGCAGCCCCTTGTAGTACCGGGTGAGATCCCTGCCGGGCAGGTATCCCACCGGGAACCGGAACTGGCCCGTGCGGTCGTGGCCCGTGGTGTGGCAGGCCTCGCAGATCATCTGGCGCCGCACCGGCTCGAGATCGGCCGGGTTCACCACCGGGCCCTCTCCGGCCGAGGTGGCGTGGGCCCGGGCCGGGCCGTGGCAGGCCTCGCACCCGATCCCGAGCTCGGCCCAGCGGGCCGGCTCCCCGGGCTCGAACCCGGTGGTGTGGCACCCGGCGCAGTAGGGGATCCAGGGCTTGTCGATCCAGTACGACCGGTCCCACTGCTTTTGCACGATGCCCCAGATGGCCGCCTTCACGTAAAGTTTTCCGTTTTTCTCCACGACGTAGCGCTGGGTCCAGTGGGATCCTAGGGCGTAAACGATCTGGTCCTTCGGGAACGGGGGGTCGGCCGAGAAGTCCCCGAGCACCGCCCCGGGGTCCTTCCGGGCATCCCGGGCCATGCGGGCGTGGGGGGTGAGTTTCCACGCGTCGTAGATGTCCCGATGGCACTCCCGGCACGCCTCCGACCCCGCGTACTCGGAGAGCACGCTCGCCTCCTGGGCGTGAAACGGCTCGGCGGCCATCGTGGAGCGGTCGTGGCACCCCAGGCACAGCTGGCCCTCGTCGTTTCGGCGCCGCAGGAAATAGGTGCGGTGGCGCTTTCTCCCCTTGAGCACCGAAAGGAGCCTTCGGGCGATGGGCTCGGCCACGTAGGGCTCGTCGGCCTCGGCCGGGGCGTGGGGGTCGTGGCAGGTGGCGCAGGTGAGGGTGCCGTGCTCGTCCAGGGGCAGGTCCGCCGGGATCCGCGAACCCGGCCGGATGTCCACGGGGTGGAGCGACGAGAGGTCCTTGTCCCGGTGGCACTCGAGGCACAGGCTCACGATGTCCTTCTTGAACCGGTGCGGTCCGCGGTCGCCGGGCCTCGGGACGCCCTCGTGGCAGTGCCCGCACCGGTCCCGATCGGCCAGGAGGGCGTGGGGTCCTTTTCCCGCGCCCGCCGGGCCGGCCCAGGCCAGGGCCAGCCCGAGCGCCACGATCTTCGAGGCCAGCGGTCGCGTCACGGCTACACCCGGAACCGCCCCAGCGCCCGGTGGAGCCGTTCGACGGCCTCTTCCAGGGGGCGGATCTTCTCGAGGGTCAGGGCTCCTCCTGCTTCGGCCACCCCCTTCGCCTCGGCCAGGGCCACCCGCACGTCCTCGGCCGCGTCCCGGGCCTCGCCCACCTTCTCCCGGAGCCGTTGGGTCATCTCGTTCATGGCCTCGGTGAACCCCTGGAGCTCGTCCCCCTCCCGGAGCCGGGTCACCAGGGTCAGGTCCCCGTCGCCGATGGCCTGGAGGTTCGCCCGGAACCGGTAGAGGGGCCCCCCGATCTTGTGGCTCGAGTAGAGGGTGAGGAAGGTGGCGGCGGCCGCCACGAGCGCCATGGAGACGAACGAGGCCACCAGCACGGCCGGCAGCAGGAGCTCCCAGCTCGACCGGGCCTGATAGTGGGCGCTGTAGAACGCCCGGCCGAACTCCTGGTTCGCCAGGATGTAGAGGAGCCCGCCGGTGAGCGCGGTGCCGAGCACCACCACCGCCGTCATCTTGGCGATGAACCGGATCTGGAAGGTCCGCTCGATGAGAAGGATCCGCCGTCGGGGCCGGGCCTGGGAAACCGCGCCGTCCGCCATGTCGTCCTCCTTGGGCGATGGGTGAAGGCCCCCGGACGCCGCCCCCGGGGGTGGCCACGGGGGCCACCGGGGGGATGCCGCGTCCGGGGCTTCCTATCGGCCGGCGCGGCGGCCTCCTTTAGCCCTCCCCTTTTGACTCCCCACCGCCTCGGAAGTAGGCTGTACTCCGGTCGTCGGCCGCCGGGAACCACCGCGGGGTGTGCGCCGACGCGGCATGCGGCAGCGAGGGAGACGGCAGGGATGAGACTCGGGTGGATCGGGTGGGTGGCGGCGGTGCTCGCGGGATGCGTGATCGGGCACCTCAAAAAGGACATTCCCCCCCCGGGCGGGTGCGACCAGTGCCACCGGGCGAAGATCGCCGGGGACTGGGAGGTGACCCTGGCGCCGGTGCACCTCGGGCGCGAGGGCGGGATCCCGGAGGACCGGGACGTGGTGCTGCGGGAGGTGCGGGAGATCCCGTACCACGCGAAAGTCCCGGCCAAGCGGCTCGAGGTGTTCGCGGCCCAGGCGCCACCGGAACTGGTGGGCGACACCGAAACCGGGATCCAGTGCTTCGTGTGCCACAAATCGCCGGGCCCGCCCCACGACAAGGTTCGGGCCAAGTTCCACCACCCCTGGGAGTCGGGCGGGGACTGACCCGGGGCGGCGAGGACGGACCGAGATGGCGACCCCGATGCCGCGGATCCTCATCGTGGACGACGAGGCCGACCTGGTGGAGACCCTGGCCCGGGCGGCCCGCCGGGAAGGGTACGAGGTGGACACGGCGCTCTCGGGCGCCGGCGCCTGGGACCGGCTGGCCACGCGCCCCTACGACGTGGTGGTCACGGACCTTCGCATGCCGGGCATGGGGGGCGCGGAGCTCATGGACCGGATCGTGGAGCGGGGGGTGCGCACCCGGGTGGTGGTGATCACGGGCTACGCCACACTCCAGGCGGCCATCGACTGCCTGCGCAAGGGTGCGGTGGATTTCCTGCAGAAGCCCTTCGAGGTGGAGACGTTCCTGGAACGGCTCGCCGAGGCGCTCGCGAAACCCCTCCCCCCGGGCCCCCCGAACTGGCACGAGATCGCCCGGCGCCACGGCCTGACGGAGCGGGAGCGGGTGGTGGTGGAGGCCCTCTACCGCACGGGGCTGGGGAACCGGGACCTCGCCGACCACCTGTGCGTCAGCCCCCACACGGTGAAGTCCCAACTGCGGTCTGCGTTTCGCAAACTGGGGGTGGAGAACCGCACCCAGTTCCTCCAGCGCTTCGTGGCGGAACCGGCGGTCAGTCCTCCACCTCGACCCGCACCGGGGTCCCCCGGCGCGCCCGGGGAATCGTGACCTCCAGGATCCCGTCCCGGTACACCGCCCGGATGGCGTCCGGGTCCACGTCGTCGGGCAGCCGGAACACCCGGCGGAAGGAACCGCTCGGCCGCTCGATGCGGTGGTAACTTCGGCCCTCGGCGGGCCGTACCAGCGGCCGTTCCCCCTGGAGCACGAGGGTCCCGCCCTGGACCTCCGCCCGTATGGCCTCTTGCTCAAGCCCCGGCACCTCGGCCACCATGACGAAGGCCTCCCCGGTGTCGTACACGTCCACCGGCGGGGTCCAGTGGGTGCGCCCGGGCCCGGCGGCCCCGGCGGAGGGGCCGTCCTCGAACAGACTCAGCAGCCCGTCGGCCAACCCGGCCAGCCGGGAGAACGTATCGTCGGAACCGAAACCCATGGGGCACCTCCGGGGAAGGGCGACACCCCGGAACCGTACGGAACGCCCCCACCACTGTCAAGGCAGGAACGATGCACCGAAAGCTCGATCGCGTGTTCTACGAGGTCCGGGAACCCCGGCTGACCTGGGACGACATCGGCGGGTTCCCGGAGGTGAAGGAAACCCTGGAGGAGATGGTGTGCCTGCCCCTGCGGGACCCCGAGCGACTCCGGCGCCTCGGGCTCGAGCCCCCGGCCGGGGTGATGCTGTGGGGCCCCCTGGGCGTGGGGATCACCATGCTCGCGGAGGCCGCGGCCCGGGCGGCCGGGGCGAGCTTCGTGTACGTCTCGGGCCAGGAGATGCTGGGGAAGCCCGACGAGATCCACCGGGCGTTCGACGACGCCGCCCACGAGGCCCCCTGCGTGCTGTTCGTGAGCGACTGCGAGTGGCTCGCGCCCCGGGCGGGGTGCTCCTACGAGTGGGGCCCCGGAAACTTCCGGGGTGTGCCGCCCACCTTCGCGGACCCGGATCTCACCCGGCGGTTCATCGAGGAGGTGGACCGGATCCTCACCGTGCCCGGGGTGGCCCTCATGGGCTCCTGCTACCGGATCGACACCGTGGACCAGGCGCTGATCAAGGAGAAGCGCCGGTTCAACCGCAAGGTGTTCGTGCCCCCGCCCCGGGCCGCGGACCGCCGGGCCATGCTCGAGATCTACCTGCGGAAGATCCCCCACCTGGCGGCCGACGTGGACCCGGAGGATCTGGCCCGGCGGACCGAGGGGTACGTGGGCTGGGACATCGAGAGCCTGTGCAAGCGGGCGGCCCTCGAAGCGGCCAAGGCCGGCCGAGACGAGGTGACCCGGGCCGACTTCGAGGCGGCCCTCGCAAAGATCACCCCCTGGCTCACCCCGGACATGACCGAGACCTACTGGGACATCTTCCGGAAGGACTGCCCGCACCACTATGCGTTCTGACGCCTCCCCGGACCTTTTCGATCTCTTGGCCCGGCTCCACGGCCACCGCTGCCCCATGTCCATCCTGGGGGCCCGGCTCGGGCTCGCCGCGGTCGAGGCCCTGGCCCCCCCGCCGGACCGCAAACGCCGGGGCCGGTACCTCCACCGCACCTGCGCCCTGGACGGGGTGCAGGTGACCACCGGCTGCACCCTGGGGAACGGGAACCTCGAGGTGGTCCCCCAGGGCCGCCACCGTCTGGAGCTCGGGCTCGAGGGGGAGCCGCTGCGGGTGGCGGCCGAGCTCACCGAGGAGGCCCTGGCCCGGGGCCGGGCCTGGCTCGAGGCCGGCCGGGACGAGGCGATCCTCCGGGCGCTGGAGCGATGCGCCCCGGACGAGATCCTCCGGGTGGAGCGGATCGGATGAACGCGCTCCTCGAGATCGGGAAGGTGGCCGCGGGGGAGGCCTGGCGCATGGGGTGGTTCACCCTGCTCGGGGTCGTCGTGGCCGCGGTCATCAAGACCTACCAGTGGGATCGCAAGGTCCGGGCCTACGTGGGCCGGGCCGGGGCCTGGGGCATCCTGATCGCCACGGCCGTGGGCACCCTGAGCCCCCTGTGCTCCTGCGGGATCCTGCCCGTGGTGATCCCCATGGCCCTGTCCGGGGTGCCCCTGCCGCCGCTCATGGCCCTCCTCATCACGAGCCCCGTCATGGACCCGGCCTCCTTCGCCCTGACCTGGGGCGGGGTCGGGCCGGCGCTCGCCTGGTGGAAGTTCGGCGGGGCGGTGTTCCTGGGGCTCGCGGCCGGGTTCGGCACCTGGGCCCTGGAGCGCAGCGGGTTCCTGGCCGGAAACCTCCTGCGGATGCAGCCCGTGTACACGGCCGAGGGGGAACTGGCGCCGGCCTACGAGATCGCCTGCGCCAACGGGTTCCGGGTCCGCACCATGACCGTGGTGCCCCGGGAGAGCCGGCTGCGGTTCTTCCTCGACCGGTTCTGGGACGTGGGCTCCTTCGTGTTCCTCTGGGTCGGGGTGGCCATCGTGCTGGAGGCCGTGATCCAGGTGCTGGTGCCCACCCGGTGGCTCGTGTGGCTCGGCGGCCAGGGGGGACCCCTGGGGGTTCTCGCGGCCACGGCCGTGGCCCTTCCCCTCCCGCTCCACCAGGTGCCGGTGGTGCCCGTGCTCGCCGGGCTCCAGGCGAAGGGCCTGGGGGCCGGCCCCGATCTCGCGTTTCTCCTGGCCGGCCCGGTCACCAGCATCCCGGCCTCGGCGGCGCTGGCGGCCATGTTTCGGCCCCGGGTCGTGGGTGTGTACCTGGCCCTGGGGCTGTCCGGCGCGGCCGTGCTGGGGCTCCTGCGGTGGGGGCTCGCCGGATCGTGATGCGGGCCTTGCCCTCGGCGCTCCTGCTCGCCCTCCTCGCGCTCGTCGCCGCCTGTGCCGGGCCACCGACCCGCCCGGAGCCGGGGCCCGCCGGCCGGGTGGAGGGCCGCGTGTCCCTGCGGGCCAAGGGGTTCGCCGGCGCCACGGTGCGGTTCCTGCCGGTGCCCGAGGACCCGACCCGGCTCCCGGAGCCGGCGGCCGAGGTGACCTCGGGCGAGGCCGGGGTGTTCCGCGCCGCCCTCCCGCCCGGGGCGTACCTCGTGCTCGCCGAGGCCCCGGGGCTCCACGGCTATTTCGGCCGGAACCCGGTGCTGCTCGTGACCCGGCTCGACGGGCTCAACCTGCCGCTGGTGCCCGCCCATCCCCTGCGGCGCCGCCCCGCCGCGCCGGGGTCCGAGGGGGTGGAGGGCCGGGTGCTGGCCGAGGGAACCCCGGTCGCGGGGGCCCGGGTGTTCGCCTACCTCGACCTCGTCGGGGGGCTTCGGGGGCCCGGGTACGCCGTGTCGGAGCCCACCGGCCCCGACGGCCGCTTCGCCCTTCCCCTGCCCCCGGGCACCTACTACCTGGCGGCCCGGGCCCGGCTGCCCGGGTCCCGGGGCCGGCTCCACCCCGGCGACCGGTTCGGGGTGGTCCCGGAGTTGCCCCTCCGGCTTCGCCGCGGCGAACGGATCGGGGTGGACATCGAGACCGTGGAACTGCCCTCCGCCGAGCGCATGGCCCGGTTTCGCGGGGCGACCGCCGTGGTCGAGGGCCGGATCGTGGACCCCCAGGGCCGGCCGGTGCCCGGGCTCCGGGCCTGCCTCTACCGGCGCCCGGAGATGCTCGACCGGCCCGACGCCTTCTCGGAACCCACCGGCCCCGACGGGGCGTTTCGGATCGAGGCCCGGTGGTTCGGGCCGGCCTACCTCGGGGCCCGGCAGCAGCTCGGCGGGCCGCCCGCCCTCGACGAGCGGATCGGGTTCTACCGGGGCCCCCGGGGCGCCCGGATCGACCTGGAGCCCGGGGGGCACCTCCGGGACCTCCTGGTGGTGGTGCCCCGATGAGGCGCGCGCTCGCCGCGGCCGTCCTGCTCGCGGCCCTGGGCTGCGCCGGGCCCCGGCCCGCCCCCGACCGGGTGGTGCGCTGGAGCGGGGAGGTGCACGTCGCGGACGACGTGGTGCTCCCCCGGGGCACCCGGCTCGTCGTGGAGCCGGGCACCCGGATCCGGTTCGCGTTCCGCGACGACGACGGCGACGGGTGGGGGGACGCCTCGATCCGGATCGAGGGGGACCTGGAGGCGGTGGGCACCGCGGAGCGCCCGATCGTGTTCACGGCGGCCGAAGGGCCGGCCACGCCGGGACGGTGGGGGGAGATCCGGGTGGACTTCGGCCGGATCCGGCTTGAGCGCTGCATCGTCGAGGGGAGCACCCGGGGGCTCCACGCCCATTTCTCCCGGGGGGAGGTGCGCAACTCGGTGTTCCGCCGCAATGTGGACGGCACCCGGCTCGGGAACTCCGAGCTCCTCGTGGAGCGCAACCTCTTCTACGCAAACCCCGGAAAGGCCTACAACGCCCACCGCTGCCGGAACCGGGTCGAGGCCAACCGGTTCCACCACAACGGGAAGGCCCTGTTTCTGTTCGAGGCCGACGGGGGAAGCGTGTTCACCCGGAACCGGTTCCGGGCGAACCGGGCGGACCTGCGGCCCGGGGACTTTTTCGCCGGCACGGTGCGCGCCCCGGCGAACGACTGGGGCGGCGAGCCCCCGGCGCCCCCGGCCGACAACCCGGCCGTGGCCGTGGAGGCCTCCCCCGCGCCCGTCCCCTGGGCCGGGCCCGCGGGCTGGGTCGGGTGGGACGAGCGCTGGGCCGCCGACCTGGGCGGGTTCGTGGACGCCCCGGCCCGGCCGGCCGACGAGGGGGTGTACGCCGCGTCCTGGGCCGGCCGGGTGGCCCGGCTGGGCACCCTCGACGGCACGACACGGGCCGAGGCCCGGCTGCCCGACGTGGTGGACGCGGCCCCGGCCCTGGGGCCGGGCGTGGTGGCCGCCTGGGCCTGGGACCGGGGGCTCTACCTCCTCTCCCGGCCGGCCCTCCGGGTGCTCGACCGGGCCGCGTCGGCCCCCTCCCCCCACGACGATCACCGCCAGTCGGCCCCGGTGTTCGGGGGCACCCGCCTGTTCGCCGCGGGGTGGGACGGCCGGGTCCGGGCCTTCGAGACCGCCGACGGAGCCCTCGAGCCCCTCTGGGCGTTCCAGGCCGGGGGACCGTTCCGGGCGCCCCTGACCCTGGCCGGGGGGCTCCTCCTGGCCCCGTGCCAGGACGGCGTGTTCTACGCCCTCGACCCCGCCACGGGAGCGCTTCGGTGGAGCTACGGGGCCGGGGCCCCCCTCCTTTCGGGGGCGGCCGTGGCGGACGGGCTCGCCGTGGCCGCCGACCGCGCCGGCCGGCTCCACGCCCTGGACCTCGCCACGGGCCGGCCCCGGTGGACCGCGGACCTGGCGGCCCCCGCCTGGTACGCGGGGGCGGCCACGGCCGACGGCCTCGTGTTCCAGGGGGACGACGCCGGGCGGCTCCACGCCCTCGACCTCGCCACCGGGGAACCCCGCTGGACGGCCGCCCTGGCCGGGGGGCTGCGCACGCGGCCCCTGCCCCTGGAGAACCGGGACCTGGCCGTGGTGTCCCTCGGGGGCTGGGCGTACCTTTTCGACCGCCTCACCGGTACCGAACTCGACGCCTGGCCCGCGGGGGAGGGGGCCCAGGCCGACCCCGCCGCGGCCGGGGCGTTCGTGTTCGTGGGCACCCGGGAGCGAGGGCTTTTGTGTCTGGAGCGGCGGGGGTGGTAGATTGGAACGGCTCGAAACGAAACGTACCGAAGGCCTGGCACCCGAGCAGGAGGGACGATCGTGAACCGTAGGGCGATGCTGGCGGCCGTGCTGGGGCTCGTGCTGACGGCCGGGGGCGCCTGGGCCTGCGTGGGCAAAACCCTGGTGATCGGGGCCGTGGCCGGGCCGGAAGGGCGGGTGGTCGCCCAGATCCTCGCGCTCCTCATCAACGAGCGCACCGGCACCACGGTGAAGATCCAGGAGTACGACGATGCGGCTGCGGCCCACGAGGCGGTGGTCCGCCACGAGGTGGACATCGTGGTGGAGGCGGCGGGCGAGGCCCTGGCGCGGCTCGGCCTCGAGGTTCCCGAGGACCCGGCCGCCCGGTTCGACCGGGCCAAGGAGACGTACCTGGAGCGCCTGAACCTGGTGTGGCTCCCGCCCCTCGGCTACGGAGAGGCGAAAGCCGGGCCCGCGGCGCCCGTGGCCCGCAAGGACATCCTGCGCAAATTCCCGGCCCTCCCGCGGCTCATCGCCAAGACCCAGAACCTCGTGACGAATGACGTCCTGGCCGCCCTCGCCGCCGACGGCGATCCCCGGCGGGCGGCCCGGGAGTTCCTCCGGAAGGAGAAGCTGATCTGACCCCGCTTCGCCCGCTCACCCGCCGGCGGCTCTTGGGGCTCGGCCTGCGGGCCGCCGCGTTTGCCCCCTGGCTCGCCCTCCCCTGGCCCCGCCCCGCCCGGGCCCGGCCCACCCCCGCGCCCCTGGCCGTGGCCGAGGGCGACGACCCGGCCGCCCTGGTGCGGGCCGCGCTCGCCAAGCTCGGGGGCATGGAGGCGTTCGTCCAACCCGGCCAGCGGGTCGTGGTCAAGCCCAACCTGGGCTGGGACCGGACCCCGGAGGAGGCGGCCAACACCCACCCGGCCGTGGTGGCCGAGCTCGCCCGGCTCGCCCGGGCCGCCGGGGCCCGGGAGGTCCGGGTGTTCGACCGCACCTGTAACGACGCCCGCCGCTGTTACGAGCGAAGCGGGGTCGCGGCCGCCCTGGAAGCCCTGGGCGACGACGGGGTGCGCCTGGAACACGTGCGCGACGACGGGTTCCAGGTGGTGGCGATCCCCGGCGCCCGGAAACTCACCCGGTGGCCTCTCTACCGGCCGGCGCTCGCGGCCGACGTGCTCATCAACTGCCCGGTGGTGAAACACCACGGCCTCACCGGGGTCACCCTCGCCATGAAGAACCTGATGGGGGTCATGGGAGGCAACCGGGGCCGGATCCACTGGGACATCGACGACGCCCTGGTGGACCTCAACCTGGCCGTCCGGTCCCACCTGGTGGTGGTGGACGCCACCCGGATCCTCACCCGCAACGGCCCCCAGGGCGGCGGCACCGCCGGGGTGCGGGTGGCCAACCGGCTCGCGGCCACGGCCGACGTGGTGGCGGCCGACGCCTGGGGCGCCCGGGAGTTCGGGGTGGACCCGATGGGCGTGGGCTACATCCGGCGGGCCCACGAACGGGGCCTCGGCACGGCCGACCTGGGGAAGGTGCCGATCCGGTGAGGCCCGGGGCGCGCCGGACGGTCCAGGGCCTCCTGTTCCTGGGGTTCCTGGCCCTGTTCGCCCGCACCGCCTACCGGGGGCGGGATCTCCTGGACTGGCCCGTCCATCTCGCGTTTCGCCTCGACCCCCTGGCCTTCGTGGCCGAGGGGTTCGCCGTGGGCGCGGCGGCCTGGACCTGGCTCTGGCTCGGGGCCTTTGTGCTCGCCGGGGCCATGGTGCTCCTCGGGCGGTTCTTCTGCGGATGGATGTGCCCCCTGGGCACCGCCCTCGACCTCGCCGGGCCGGCGCTCCGGCGGGGGGCCGGCCGCCGCGGGGCCCGGGCCCGGCCGCCCCGGGCGCTCGCGCCCGGCCTCCTGGCCGGGCTCCTCGGCGCGGCGCTGGCCGGCCTGCCCCTCCTCGGGGTGTTCGACCCCCTGAGCCTCCTGCTCCGCTCCCTCACCCTCGCGCTCCACCCGTGGGCCGACGCGGGCCTCAAGGCCGGCCTGGGGCTCCTCTCGGCCGCCTCCCCCGACGCCGCCGACCGGGCCTACCGGATCCTGGACCCGGTGCTCGCCTTCGGCCGGCCCGCCTTCCTCCTGGCCGGGGTCACGGCGGCGGTCTTCGCCGCCGTGCTCGCCCTCGAGCTCCTGGCCCCCCGGTTTTGGTGCGCCCACCTCTGCCCCCTGGGGGCCGGCCTGGGCCTCCTGGCCCGGCTGGGCCCGGTGCGGCGGCGCAAGGCCGGGGAGTGCGGCGCCTGCACGGCCTGCGAGCGGGCCTGTCCCACCGGGGCGGCCCGGACGGACCCGGCCGATCCCCTCTCCTGCATCCAGTGCGGCGCCTGCGAGCGGGCCTGCCCCCGGGGCGCCCGCGGCGCGGGCCTCGGGGCCGGCACCCGGCCGGCCCCGGTTCGGCCGGTGCGCCGGGCGGTGCTCGCGGCGGCCGGCGCCGGGGTGGTGGCGGGCCTCTTCCCCCGGGTCCGGGCCGCCGAGGCCGAACCCGGCCTCCATCTCCTCCGCCCCCCCGGGGCCAGGCCCGAGGAGGAGTTCCGCAAGCGCTGCATCCGGTGCGGGGCGTGCATGCGGGTATGCCCCCGCAACGCGCTCCACCCGGCGTTTCTGGAGGCGGGGTTGGGTGGGATCTGGACGCCCCGGCTCGTTCCCCGGTTGGGCTACTGCGAATACCACTGCCGCCTGTGCGGCCAGGTCTGCCCCACCGGGGCCATCGGGTTCTTGGCCGAGGGTGAGAAGGAGCGTTGGGTCATCGGGCTTGCCGTGTTCGACCGGAACCGGTGCCTTCCCTGGCGTGCCGGCCGCAACTGCCTGGTGTGCGAGGAACACTGCCCCACCCAGCCCAAGGCCATCGCCTTCGAGGCGGACCCGGCCCGGCCCGGGGTCAAGCTTCCCCGGGTGGTGGAGGACCGGTGCATCGGGTGCGGGATCTGCGAGGCGAAATGCCCCCTGCCCGGCCGTTCGGCGATCCGGGTCACCCGGGAAAACCCGACTCGAATAGACATATTCTTCTGATTCACCGAAAAAGTTCTTGACTAAATAGATGTGGTCCACTAGGATGCCTTGCACGAGGCCCGGCGGGTGGTACCCTACGGGCGCCTTTTGACCCCCGTGACCGGAGGAAACCGATGGCCCGCATCTACGAAGACAACAGCCTGAGCATCGGGAACACCCCCCTCATCCGCCTGAACCGCCTGACCCAGGGGCTCAAGGCCACGGTGGTGGGCAAGGTGGAGGGCCGGAACCCGGCCTACTCGGTCAAATGCCGGATCGGGGCCTCCATGATCTGGGACGCCGAGAAGAAGGGCATCCTGAAGCCCGGCGTCACCGTGGTGGAGCCCACCAGCGGGAACACCGGCATCGCGCTCGGTTACGTGTGCGCGGCCCGGGGTTACCGGCTCATCCTGACCATGCCCGAGACCATGAGCCTGGAGCGCCGGAAGATGCTCGCCGCCTTCGGGGCCGAACTCATCCTGACCCCGGGTGCCGAGGGCATGAAGGGCGCAATCAACAAGGCCCAGGAGATCGTGGACTCGGCGCCGGGGAAATATTTCATGCCCAACCAGTTCAAGAACCCGGCCAACCCTGAGATCCATTTCCGCACCACCGGCCCGGAGATCTGGAACGACACGGAAGGCAAAATCGACATCCTGGTTTCCGGCGTGGGCACCGGGGGCACGATCACGGGCGTGAGCCGGTACATCAAGCAGGAGAAGGGCAAGGCGATCCACTCGGTGGCCGTGGAGCCGGCCGCCTCGCCCGTGCTCTCGGGCGGCGTGCCCGGCCCCCACAAGATCCAGGGCATCGGCGCCGGGTTCAAGCCCGACGTGCTGGACCTTTCGGTGGTGGACGAGGTGGTGCAGGTGACCGACGACGAGGCCTTCGAGACGGCCCGGCGGCTCGCCCGGGAGGAGGGCATCATCTCGGGCATCTCGAGCGGGGCGGCCGTGGCCGCGGCGCTCAAGGTGGCCGCCCGGCCCGAGAACGAGGGCAAGCTGATCGTCGTGGTGCTCCCCGACAGCGGCGAGCGCTACCTCTCGACCCCGCTGTTCGAGGCCTGACCCCCTCACCCCGGCCCTCTCCCCCCGCTGGGGGGAGAGGGAGCTAGGGGCCCGGGCGGGCGAGCCTCCCCACAAGGGATGATGGATCCCGGGGACCTCCCGGCATTGGAGCCCGCCGGGCCCCCAGGGACCCCTGTCCCCGGCTTCCAGGCTTCCCAGCTTCCCAGCCTTCTAGCTTTCGCGCCTTCCCGCCTCCCCCAAGAGCGGCGCGATCTTCACCGGGGCCTTGCGGCCCCGCACCCGCACCCACCGGGGCTCGCCCCACCGGAACCCATCGCCGGCGGCCCGGGCCGCGGGCCGGGTGACCAGGATCTCCCCGGGGCCGGCCATCTCCTGCACCCGGTGGGCCACGTTCACCGTGTCGCCCACCAGGGTGTACTCCATCCGCAGGTCCCCGCCCACGGTGCCGGCCACGGCCGGGCCCCAGTGCACCGCGTAGCCGAGCCCCAGGGTGGGGAGCCCCCTGGGGCCCCGCTCCCGGGTCACGGCCGCCACCCGCTCCCGCAGATCCAGGGCCGCCCGGAGGGCCTCGGCCACCTCGTCCCCGGCGCCCGCCTCCAGGCCGAACACGGCCATGAACCCGTCGCCCACGAACTTGTCGATCATGCCCCGCCGGGCGGCCACCACCTCCACCATGGGCCCCAGGTAGGCGTTCAGGGTGTCGAAGAGCTCCTGGGGGGTGAGGCCCTCGGCCGCGCCCGTGAACCCCCGCATGTCAGCCACCAGCACGGCCGCGTCCACCTCCCGGCCCTCGATGGGGCCTTCCCGGCCCCGGCCGAGCACCAGGTCCACGACCTCCCGGGAGAGGTACCGGGTGAGGGACCACCGCAGGAACTCCCGCTCGGTCACGTCCTGGACGCTCACGATCACGGCCGGCTCGCCGCCGGCGCCCCCCTCGAGCACGTCGCCCCGCAGGTGGCGGTACACCACCTCGCCCCCCGGCCGCTCCAGCCGCACCGCCCGGGCCTCGAACCCGCCGGTGGCCCGGATCTCGGCGTCCAGGGCCTCAAAATCGAGCCCCTTGAGGTGCCCGAACACCTCGGCCACGGGCCGCCCCACGGCCTCGGCCCGGGGGATGCCGGAGAGCTCCTCCATCCGGCGGTTGAAGGCGTGGATCACCCGGCTCCAGCGGCCCACCACCAGAACGCCCCACCCCAGGCTGTCGAGGATGCGCTGTTCCGCCCCGGGTCCGGGTCCCATGGCCGCCTCCCCTCCCCCCCGGAGACGAGGGGCAACCTACCCCCGCGACCGGGGTCCGTCAACGGGACCGGTCGAACCAGGTGAGCTCCCAGCGGTCGACCTCGAGGTCGAGGCGCAGGATGTAGGTGGCCCCGTCGTCGCCGCGCACCTTGAAGTACCGGTGATCCTCCCCGAGCCAGCGGTCGAGGATCTCGGTTACCTCCACACAACGGCGGCCGATCCGAAACCGGACCGGCCGCTCGTCCGCGCGGGTTCCCGCGTAGCACTCCACCTCGAGCCGCACCCCGCTACCCCTTGCGCGCCGCCCCCTCGGACTCCATCCGCTCCATCCGGAGCCGGTTTCGCTCCTCCACGCCCCGCACCAGCCAGCTCACGGCCTGGTTGTACGGCGTGGGGATCCCCAACCGCTCCCCCTCCCGCACGATCACCTCGTTCAGGTTCCCGATCTCGGTGGGCCGGCCGGCCTCCACGTCCTGGAGCATGGAGACCTTGTTGTCCTTGGTGCTCTCGAAGGCCTTCAGGGCGAAGTCCCCGGGGTTTTCGAGCTCCGGGAAGTCGATGCCCTTGGCCCGGGCGACCTGGGCGAGCTCGTCGGCCAGGGCCCGGATCATCCGCACCGTGGGCTCGTGCTTCACCGCCTCGGCCCCCCGGAGCCCCGTGAGGGCGGCCACGCAGTTGGTGGCCACGTTGGCGATGAGCTTTTTCCAGATCACCGGGTTGATGTCGTCCACGTCGTGGACGTCGAGGCCGGCCCGCTTGAGCTCGGCCACGAGGCGCTCGAACCCGGGCCGCCGCACCCCGTCGAAGGGCCCGATGACCAGAAGGGGCCCGAGCCCCCCCACGTAGCGCACCTCGTTCATGCCGACGGGCATGCCCGAATGGGCCGTGATGCCCCCGATCACCCGCTCGGGTCCCACGGCCTCGGCCAGGACCTCCAGGTTCCCCAGGCCGTTCTGGACGGAAAGGACCAGGGTGTCGGGGCCCACCATGGGCATGGCCCCCCGGATGGCCGAGGCGGTGTGGTATCCCTTCACGCACACCATCACGACGTCCTGCACCCCGGCCTCGGCCGGGTTCGAGGTGATCCGCACCCGGGTGTGGACCCGGCTGCCGTCGGGCATCTGGATCCACAGGCCCTCCTTCTGGATGAGGCGCACCCGTTCCTCGAGCACCTCGACCAGGGTGACGTCGAACCCCTTCTGGCTCAGGAGGCTCCCGAAAATCGACCCGAGAACCCCTGCGCCGACGATCCCGATCTTCATGCGACCTCTACCTCCCTCCAACGAAACCGAACGTGCATTTACTCCCGGGGCAGAAGCCCCAAGAACAGTTGGCCCACCACCTCGTCCGCCAACTGGCCGATGGTGAGCGGCCCCCCGGGCTTGTACCAGTGGTAGAGCCAGTTGATCTGACCCAGGATCCCGAACGCCGCCGTGGTGATGTGGACCGGCCGCACCTTTCCGGCTCGCACACACCGCTCCAGGACCTCCTTGTAAAGCCTCAGGATCTCGGCCTCGGTGCGGCGCACGTGTTTGTACAGGTCGGGCCGGAGGCTCTTTTTCTCCTCCACCAGGACCTTGATCTCCTCGACGTGGTTTTCCATGTGCCCGATCTGAAACCGGATCATCCGTTCCAGGACCTCCAGCGGGGGCCCCCCTTCCTGGAAGGCCTCGCGCACGCCCTCGAGGAGCTCCCCCCCCACCCGGTCCACGATGTGGTAGAGGATGTCCTCCTTGCTCTCGAAGTAGTGGTACACGGTGGCCTTGTTGATGCCCACGCGGTCGGCGAGATCCCGCAGGCTCGCCGCCTCGTACCCCTGCTCGTAGAAGATCCGGACCGCCGCCTCGAGGATCTGCTGCCGCCGGAGATCCGGCTTGAGCCGCCTGCGTCCCGCCATGGTGACCCCTTTCTCTACCGACCGGCCGTTCGACCGAACGCTATCGGACCACAAACAGCGTGTCAAGAAGAACTTGACCCTCGCGGCCTTGCCGGATCCCCACGGCGCGCTACACTCGCGCGAAACATCCACACCGACGGGAGGGAAGCCGAAATGGCCGTACTGATCCTGGCGGAAAACGGGTTTGAGGATTTGGAGCTCCTGGTTCCCCTGTACCGGCTCCGGGAGGAGGGCTACGCGCCGGTCGTGGCCTCGGGCCGGCCCGGCCGGATCCGGGGGAAGGTGGGGTACGAGGTGGAGGCCGACCGGGCCTACGGGGGCTGCCGCAGCGGGGAGTTCCGGGGGCTCGTGATCCCCGGCGGCAAGAGCCCCGAACGGGTTCGGCTGGCCGAGGAGGCGCTGGAGCTCGTGCGGGCCTTCGTGCGGGAGGGGAAACCCGTGGCCGCCATCTGCCACGGGCCCCAGGTGCTCGTGTCGGCCGGGGTGGTCAAGGGCCGGCGGATGACCTGCTACGTGGGGATCCGCGACGACCTCAAGGCCGCCGGCGCCCTCTACGAGGACGCCCCCTGCGTGGTGGACCGGCCGTTCGTGACCTCCCGGATCCCGGACGACCTGCCGCGGTTCTGCGAGGCCCTCATGCGGGAGCTTCGCCGGACCCGCTGACCGGCGCCGGGTCGTCCCACCCCGGCACCCGGTCCTCGAACACCGGGATCCGGGAGCGGGCCTCCCCGTTCCGGCGGGGGTCCACCTCCACCACCGCCACGCCCTCGTCGCCCCCGAGGTGGACTGCCACCTCGCCCCAGGGATCCACCGCCTGGCTCGCGCCCTCGAACATGACCCCCCGGCCCGGGCCCACCCGGTTCACGCCCAGCACCCACCAGGCGTTCTCCACGGCCCGGGCCCGCAGCAGGAGCTCCCAGTGGGGGGTGCGGGGGTGGGGCCACTCGGCCGGCACCACCAGGGCCTGGGCCCCGGCCAGGGCGAGCCGCCGGCAGAACACGGGGAACCGCAGGTCGTAGCACACGGCCACCGCGATGCGGCCCAGGGAGGTGTCCCACACCCGGGGCCCGCTCCCGGCCGCAAGGTGGCGGTGCTCGTCCATCAACCGGAACCGGTGGACCTTGGGGTAGAGGGCGTGGATTTGGCCGTCGGGCTCCACGAAGAAGGCGGCGTTCGCCACCCCGCCCTGCCAGGGATGAAGGAGGCTCCCGGCCCACCCCACGCCGCGCCCCCGGGCGGCCCGGGCCAGGGCCTCGAGGGTCCTGGGCCCGGCGGCGGCCAACTCCCGGGCCCGCTCCAGGGCGTACCCGGTGGAGAAGAGCTCCGGCAGCACGAAAAGCTCGGCCTCGGCCCCGGCGGTCAGGTCCAGGGCCCTCTGGAGGTTCCGGTCCGGCTCGGCCTCGGCGATCGCCATCTGCACGAGGCCCGCCCGCCATCCCACGCGACCTGGAAGCACCGCGGCGGTCTCCTTCACTCCAGCATCGCCCGGATCCCCGAAAAGAAGTTCCGGGCCATCTCCTTTTCTTCGGCCTCGTCGGGCGGGGGGCCCCGGTCCTCGGTGAGCACCGCCGGGATCTCGGCCAGGAACCGGCTGGGCCGGCTCGGCCGGAGCACCCCCTGGCGCCGCCGGGCCCGGGCGTGGCACAGGTAGAGCTCCTCCCGGGCCCGGGTCATGCCCACGTAGCACAACCGCCGCTCCTCGTCGAGCTCGGCGAGCGGCGCCTCGGGGTCCCGCCGGTGGGGCAGGAGCCCCTCCTCCATCCCGGCCAGGAACACCACCGGGAACTCGAGCCCCTTGGCGCCGTGGAGCGTCATGAGGGTCACCTCGTCGCCCCCCTCGTCCTCGTCCGAGGGGGGGTCGAGGCTGAGCCGCTCGATGAACGCCAGCGGGTCCACCCGGCCCCCGGTCTTGGGGGCGTCCTCGACGGAGGCCGCGAGTTCGTCCAGGATCTCCATGCGCCGGGCCACCACCTTGGGCGACCGGTACGTGGCCTCCACCTCGGCCCGGAGCCCGGCCTCGTCGATCAGGTCCCGGAGCCCGGACGCCGTGAGGCCCTCCTCCCGGAACCGCCGGCCGAACCGGTCGAGGATCTCGGTGAGGGCCCGGACCCCGGCTCGGGCGTGCCCGGTGAGCCCCTCGCCCTCCCGGAGCACCTGGCGAAGGGTGCGGCCCGTCTGGCGCGCCCGCTCCTGAAGAAGGAGGAGGGTGCGGGGCCCCAGGCCCCGTTTGGGCACGTTGGCGATCCGGACCAGGCTCGCCTCGTCCCGGGGGTTCACCACGGCCTTGAGGTAGGCGAGGAGGTCCTGGACCTCCTTGCGGTCGTAGAACCGGGTGCCCCCCACCACCCGGTGGGGGATGCCGTGGGACCGGAACACCTCCTCGAAGGGCCGGGACTGGGCGTTGGTGCGGTAAAGCACGGCGAAGTCCGACCACGGCCGGCGCCGGCGGAACCGCTCGGCCAGGATCACCGAGGCCACCTGCTCGGCCTCGTCGGCGCCGTCGGCCGCCTCGATCCAGCCCAGGGGCCGGCCCGGCCCGGCGCGGGTCCAGAGCTTCTTGGGCCGGCGGCCGGGGATCCGGGCCACCACGGCGTGGGCCGCGTCGAGCACGGTGGCGGTGCTGCGGTAGTTCTCCTCCAGGAGCACCACCCGGGCCCCCGGGAAATGCTCCTCGAACCGCAGGATGAGCTCCACCTTGGCCCCCCGCCAGCCGTAGATCGCCTGGTCGTCGTCCCCCACCACCGTGAGGTTCGGCCGGCGGGCCGCCAGCACCCGCAGGAGCTCGAACTGCACCGGGTTCGTGTCCTGGTACTCGTCCACCAGGATGTAGTGGAACCGCTCCTGCCAGTAGAGCCGCGCGTCGTCGTGGTCGCGGAAGATCTCGAGCGGCAGGAGCAGAAGGTCGTCGAAGTCCACGGCCCGCTGGGCCCGCAGGAGGTCCTGGTACGTCCGGTAGGCCCGCCGCAGGGCCTGGCTCTCGGCCCCGCCCACCGGCACCCCGTCGGGGCCGATCCCCTGGTTCTTCCAGTAGCTGATGAAGGCCTGCACCTCTCCGGGATCGATCTTGAGCCCCTGGTCCCGCACCACCTGGCGCACGAGGGCCCGCTGGTCCGACTCGGTGTGGAGGCTCAGGGTCCCGCCCCACCCGAGCCGTTTCACCTCGGCCCGCAGGATCTGGAGCCCCAGGGCGTGGAAGGTGCTCACCGTGAGCCCCTCGGCGCGGGTCCGGCCCACGAGCCCCCGCACCCGCTCGGCCACCTCCCGCGCGGCCTTATTGGTGAACGAAAGGGCGAGAATCCGCTCGGGAGCCACCCCGCGCTCGATGAGGTGGCCGATCCGGTAGGTGATGACCCGGGTCTTGCCCGACCCGGCCCCGGCCAGCACGAGGAGCGGCCCCTCCCCGTGGAGCACCGCCTCGCGCTGGCGGTCGTTGAGGCCCGAAAGGTCCATGCCCTACCCCCGGTCCGGGAACACCGGCCCGGCGGTCGCCTCCTCGGGCAACCGGCCCTGGACCACCCAGCCCAGGTCGAAGGAGGCCCCGCAGCTCGGGCAGATGAGCCCAACGCGCATCGAGCCCTCCCCCTCGGGTCGCAGGTACACGTGAAACCCGCGGCCGTAGCCGCAGGACGGGCAAACGCGAAACTCGGTCATGTTCGTCTCCGTAAAGTGACGGCCGGGCGGCCGGGCGGCTTGGCGGCGAGGCGGCCCCGGTATCGGGAATCAGGATTCCGAGGACAGGGGTCAGCCCCCCCTGTCCTCTGTCCTCTGATCCCTGGCACCTGGCACGGGCGCCCACGCCCGAACCCCGAAGGTTCTTGGCCGCCCAGCCGCCCAGCCGACCTAATACCCCACCTGTGTTTCCAGGAACTCCTCGATCCAGGCCGGGTCCAGGGCCAGGGGCGTGGCGGCGGCCGGCAGGCCCCACGGGGAGAGCCCGTAGGGGGTGGGCGGCGCGGCATCGCCGTCTGCCCGGTAGGTGACAAGCCGGGCCCGTTCCAGCCCCGCCCGGGCGAGGGCCGCCTGGAAGGCGTCCTCCAGGTATCCCACCCGGTCCACGAGCCGGAGCTCCAGGGCCTTCGACGCGGTAAACGGCGCCGCCGAGGCCACCCGGTCCCAGTCCTCTTCGGCCACCTGGGGCCGGGCGGTGCGGAGCACCTCGTGGAACCGGCCGGAGAGGTCCGCCACGATCTCGTCCAGCGTGTTCCGCTCCGCGGGCGTGAGCGGCCGGAGGGGACTCAGGATGTCCTTCTGGGCCCCAGATTTTCGAAGCTCGCTTCGTACCCCAAGCTTTCCCAGGAGCCCCGAGGCGTCGAACTTGGCCACGAACACGCCCACGCTCCCCACCAGCGCCGTCGGGAAGGCCACGATCTCGTCGGCGGCGAGCGCTGCGTAGTACCCCCCCGAGAGCCCCTTCTCCACGATCGCGGCCACCACCGGAACCCGGCGCTCCTCCCGGAACGCCCGGATCTCGTGGTGGATCACGTCGCTCGCGGTCACCGTGCCGCCGGGGGAGTCGATCCGCACCACCACGGCCCGGATCGCCGGATCCCTGCGGGCGCGGTCGAGATCCGCCCTCACCCGGGCCGGCAGCGCCGGGGGCCGGGGAAACCCGGGCGGGGCCCAGGGCCGGCGAAACGACAGGACCCCGGACACGTCCAGGAGGAGCACCTTGTCGGCCCCCTCCCCCATCACCGTGACCTCCTCCACCCGGGGTTCGGGCGCCACCGGCACCCGGATCACGGCACAGCCGGCCGTGAGAAAAACGAGCGCCGCAACCCACCCGCTCCGGAACCCGGCCATGGTCCTCTCCTGATTGGCGGAGTCGTGCTGGAAAACTGGAAAGCGAGACGGCCAACCCCCGTTGGGGATTCCGGGTCGGCATGGCCCCCGGCCGAATCGCGGCTTGGGGGCCCGGGGCCTCCCCGGCCGCCCGCCCACGGGCGGCATGATAGCCCGGCCGGCCGGCCGTGCGGAAGGGCGGGCCCTGAAACAACAAAAGGGACCCCGGCCGTGGGGTCCCTTTTGGGGGTGGGCTGCGAAGCGGACTTACCGCTTGGAGTACTGCGGGCTCTTCCGGGCCTTGTGGTGCCCGTACTTCTTGCGCTCCACGATCCGGGCGTCCCGGGTCAGCAACCCCGCTCGCTTCAGCAACGGCCGCAGGTCCGGATCCTCCTCCACCAGGGCCCGCGCGATGCCGTGGCGCACCGCCTCGGCCTGGCCCGTGGGCCCTCCGCCCCGCACGGTCACCTTCACGTTGTACTTGCCCAGGCGCTCGGTGAGCGCCAACGGGGCCAGCACGGCCCGCCGGTGGGCCTCCCGGGGGAAGTAGTCCTCCAGGGTGCGCTTGCGGTTGATGATCACCTGTCCCTCCCCGGGCCTCAAGTACACCCGGGCGATGGCCGTTTTCCGCTTTCCGGTGGCGTGGGTCATCTGCTGTGCCATGGGTTGTCTCCTAAAGCTCCAACGGCCTGGGCTGCTGCGCCTGGTGGGGGTGCTCCGGGCCGGCGTAGATCTTGAGCTTGCGAAGCATATCACGGCCCAGGATGTTCTTGGGAAGCATGCCCTTCACCGCGTGCCGGAGCACCTCCTCCGGCTTGCGCTCCAACATCTGGCGGGCCGTCCGGCCCTTGATCCCGCCCGGGTACCCCGAGTGGCGCCAGTACATCTTCTGGTCGAGCTTGTTGCCCGTAAGGCGCACCTTCTCGGCGTTCACCACGATCACGAAATCCCCCGTGTCCACGTGGGGTGTGTAGGTGGGCTTGTGCTTGCCCCGCAGCACGGTGGCGACGCGGCTCGCGAGCCGCCCCAGGGTCTGGCCCTCGGCGTCCACCACGAACCACTCGCGCTCGGCGGTCTGGGGGGTTGCCATGTAGCTCTTCATTGGGATGGCCTCCCGAAAACGATTCCTGCTCCGGACGAAAGCCGGAAGACTATGCGAACGAGGGTCTTGTGTCAAGAGCCTTCCCCGCCCCGGGGCCTAGGGTCCGGTGCGAGCGGGGCCCGGACTTATACCCGAGGCGTTGACCCGACGCAAGGGAAAAGCGTATAGGGGGCGGCGCTCGCCCCCCAACGCCGGAGGCCACGACCCCCCACCCGGGCCCGCGGCGCCCGATCCGAGGCCGCCCCGTTGCCCGGCCGGAGCCACCATGACCGACCGACTTCGCCCGATCCTGTTCCCCCTTGTCATCGCCGTGCTGACCCTGGTCCTCGGGTCGGCGGCCGTGGTGGCGGGGTACACCGACCGGAGGCGGCGGTGGTGCCGCCACCTCGCCCCCCTGTGGTGCCGGCTCCTCTTGCGCTTCGCCGGTGTGGAGGTCCGGGTGATCCACCCCGAGCGGCTTCCCCCGGCCGGGGCGGTGTTCGTCGCCAACCACCAGTCGAACCTCGATATCCTGGCCCTGGGGCACGTGCTTCCCCACAACGTGCTCTGGCTCGCCAAGCGGGAGCTGTTCCGGATCCCGGTGTTCGGCCGGGCCATGGCGGCCCTGGGGTACATCCCGGTGGACCGGGGCGATTCCGAGAAGGCCCGGGCCAGCGTGGACGAGGCGGCCCGCCGCGTCCGGGAAGGGGAGCCCGTGATCCTGTTCCCCGAGGGCACCCGGAGCCGCGATGGGCGACTCCTGCCCTTCAAGCTGGGGTTCGTGCACCTGGCGGCCGCGAGCGGAGCCCCGGTGGTGCCCCTGGTGCTTCGGAACACGGCCGATCTGTGCCCGAAGGGTTCGTGGACGGTCCGGCCGGGCACCGTGGAGATCGAGGTCCTGGAACCCTACCGGATCGGGCGGATCGACACCCCCGAGGCGCGCCGGGCCGAGGCCGGCCGGCTGCGGGAGGCCATGGCCGCCCGGCTGGAGGCCGCGTGACCGCCGTGCGGCTCGTGCCCCTCGGGGGGCTCGGGGAGATCGGGCTCAACTGCCTGGTGGTGGAGGCGGGGGGGGAACGGCTCCTCGTGGACTGCGGCCTCCTGTTCGCCCAGGACCACCATCCCGGGGTGGACTACCTGGTTCCGGACCTCACCTACCTCGACACCCCGGGAAGGCTCCGGGCCGTGGTGGTGACCCACGGTCACGAGGACCACATCGGCGGGATCCCCCACCTCCTGGCCCGGCACCGGGTGCCGGTGTACGGCACGGCCATGACCCTGGGGCTCCTGCGGGAGCGCCTGGCCGAGCGCACCCCCACCGCCACGAGCCTTCTACAGTCGGTGGCCCCCGGCGCCGTGGTGGAGGCCGGGCCGTTTCGGGTGGAGTTCATCCGGATCACCCACTCCACGGCCGGGGCCTGCGCCCTGGGCATCGAGGTGGCGGGCCGGCGCATCGTGCACACCGGGGATTTCAAGTTCGACCCCACCCCGGTGGACGGCCTGCCCACCGACGAGGCCGCCCTCGCCCGCTGGGGCGACGCCGGGGTGGACCTTCTGTGCTGCGACAGCACCAACGCCCACCGTCCCGGCCCGACGCCCTCCGAGCGGCTCGTGGGCCAGGCGTTCCGGGACCTCCTTCCGCGGGTCGAGGGAAGGGCCTGGGTGGCCACGTTCGCCAGCAACGTCCACCGGGTGCAGCAGGTGATCGAGGCGAGCCGGGCCGCCGGCCGGCGGGTCACCCTCCTCGGCCGGGCCATGGTCCGCACGGCCCGCATCGCCCGGAGCCTCGGCCACCTCAAGCCCGCCCCGGGGGACCTGGTGCCCGAACCCCGGGCCCGGGGGTTCCCCCGGGACGCCCTGACCGTGATCCTCACCGGAAGCCAGGCCGAGCCCGGAAGCGCCCTGTGGCGGGTGACCCGCGGGCTCGAACCCCACCACCGGATCGTGCCCGGGGACCACGTGTTCCTCTCGTCTCGGCTCATCCCGGGGAACGAGCGCGAGATCTACCGCCTGATCGACCGGTGCATCCGGCTCGGGGCCCGGGTGCACTACGAGGAGGTCTCCGAGATCCACGTGTCGGGCCACGCCTCGGCGGCCGACGCCCGGCGCATGGTGGAGCTCACCCGGCCCCGGTGCGTGCTGCCGGTCCACGGCGAACTGCGACACCTCCAGGCGCTGACCGACGTGATGCGCGAGATGGGCTACGGCCCCGACCGGGCCTTCCGCGCCGAGAACGGGCAGGTGATCGTGCTGGACGACGGGGGGATCCGGCCCGAGGGCACCGTGCCCACGGGCCGGTGCTACGTGGAGGCCGGGGCCGAGGCCGGGGAGGGCGACGCGGCCCTCGCCGACCGCCGGCGCCTGGGCCGCGCCGGCCTCGCCCTCGTGGTGGCCGCGGTGGACCCGGCCGGGGCGGTCGTGTGGGGCCCCCGGGTGGAACTCCGGGGCGTCGTGCCCCAGGAACGCTCCGGCGAGGAGGCCCGGGAGGCCGAGGCCGCCCTCGAGGCCCTGGTGCGCAAGGAAGCCCCCAACGCCCCCTCGGCCTCCGACTGGGAGGCCCTCTTCACCCTGGCCCTCCGGCGCCACTTCCGCCGCCGGGGCAACCGCCGCCCCGTGGTCGTGGCCACCGTGGCCGAGGTCTGAGGCCTCGCCGCCCCCGTTCCGTTAGGGCCCCCCGTCCTGCCGGCCCTGCCACAGCACCCGGTACAGGTCTTTTCGCCGGCTCTCGAGGTTTCGCACGCTCCCCATGCGCCGCAGTTCCTTGAGGAGGTCGAGGTCCAGGTCGGCCACCAGGGTCATCTCGGTGTTCGGCGTGGCCTCGGCCGCCACGGCGTCGTGGGGAAAGGCGAAATCCGAAGGCGTGAAGATCGCGGCCTGGGAGTACTGGATGTCCATGTTCTCCACCTTCGGGATGTTGCCCACGCTGCCCGAGATGGCCACGTAGCACTCGTTCTCGATCGCCCGGGCCTGGGCGCACCGGCGCACCCTGAGGTAGGCGTTCTTGGTGTCCGTCCAGAACGGCACGAGGAGGATCTGCATCCCTTGGTCCACCAGGTGCCGGGAGAGTTCCGGGAACTCGACGTCGTAGCAGATCAGGATCCCCACCTTGCCCACGTCCGTGTCGAACACCTTGAGCCGGTTCCCCCCCTTGAGGCCCCAGTAGTGGGATTCGTCCGGGGTGATATGGAGCTTGTACTGGGCGTCCCAGGTGCCGTCCCGCCGGCAAAGAAACGACACATTGTAAAGGTTGCTGCCGTCGTACTCGGGGAGGCTCCCCGTCACGATGTTGATGTTGTAGGAGACCGCCATCGAGAGGAGCTCGTTTCGGATCCGCTCCGTGTAGCCCGCGAGCGATCTCATGGCGGCCGCGGTGTCCTCCTGGTTGAACCGGGCCATGAGGGGCGCGTTGAAAAACTCCGGGAACAGGACGAGGTCGGCGTTGTAGCCCGACACCGTGTCCACGAAAAACTCGGCCTGCTGCATGAAGTCCTCGAACGACCCAAAGACCCGCATCTGCCACTGCACCACCCCGAGCCGCACATAGGATTTGCGGCCCCAGTCGATCTTCCTCCGGGGCTGGTAGTAGATGTTGCTCCACTCCAGGAGCACCGCGTAGCTGCGGGACGCGCTGTCCTCCGGGATGTAGTTGGACATCGCCCGCTTCGGGTAGAAGTCGTTGGCGAGCTGGAACGTGAGCACCGGGTCCGCGATCTCCTTCCCCTTCACCTTCTCGATGTACTGCTTCGGGGTGAGCTCGTGGGCGTACTTCGCGTACCCGGGGATCCTACCGCCGACGAGAATCCCCTTCAGATTGAGCGTCTCGCACAGCTCCTTTCGGGCGTCGTAGAGCCGGCGGCCCAGCCGAAGGCCCCGGTAGTCCGGGTCGACGAAGAGATCGATCCCGTAGAGGTAGTCCCCCTCGGGATCGTGGGCGGGGAACTTCCCGCCGCCCACCACGTCGTCGTACGAATGCTGCTCCCCCAGGCTCCGGAAATCGACGATCAAGGTCAGGGCGGCGGCCACCACCCTCCCCTTGTCCTCCACGCAGATCTGCCCCTCGGGAAAGAGCCCGAGGAGTCGCTCGAACTGCTCCGGCCTCCAGGCCCCTCCCATGCCGGCGTACACGCGGTCCATGATCCGCCGCACGTCGTCGTAGTCGTCGGGGCGGAGGTTTCGGATTTCCAGTTTGTGCTTCGTGTGTCCCATTCAGGTTCTCCATCTCCTGGCGGTTCGGCGGCGCCCCGGGGAAGCCGGGGGCAGGCTCCCCCTAGTCCCCTCCCCCCATCGCGGAGGGGCCCGAGGCTGGCGCCGGGACCCCGGCGCCGAACTCGGGCTGAAGACGAGCGGGCGAGCATTCGACGACTGGGGTGCGCCCGGGGCGGGCCTGAGGGCGATCCGTTCGTGGGGACGGGCCGGGAGTGCTCCTCTACACGTCGAGTCTAGGGGCAAACGGCGCCCGCCGCAAACCCGGGCCCGGGTCCCTCCCCTCCAGGGCCCCGTCAAAGTCAGGGGGCGTGAAGAGAAACTGATGGAGGGGGGGATGGGAGGGATGGGGGCGAGAAGCGGCAGAGACCGTGAGGCAGAGCCGTAGGCAGGGGGATTTGGCCTGTAGTGGCCTGTCGAAGGCACAGCTAGGGGCGGCGGATCGGGGGGGAGAAGCGATCCGAAGCGAGGGGAGCGAAAGAGCGGGCCGGGAGGGCTGCGGGGCGCTACAACCCGAGCAGGCGAAGCGCCAGGCAGGGGTAGGCGGCGAGCGTGCGGCGAGCAGCGGCGATGTTTCGGGCGCCGGCCAAGCGCAGCAGGCTGATGACGAGGTTTCGCAGGCAGGCGAGCATCTGGGGGGCGTGACCGGTGCGCACCCGACAGCGGTCCTCGTCGAAGGTGACGTCTCGGACCCAGTGGAGGCCGTTTTCGATGGCCCAGTGCCCCCGGGCAAGGGCGAGGAGCTGTTTGGGGGAAGCTCGATGAGGGGGGCGGGAGGTGAGGCCGCAGACTGTTTCCCGGCGGACCTCTCCGGTGGAGCAGCGTTGGGTGATGCGCTCGATCAGGAAGACCTGGGCGACGTGGGGGAAGTCGAGGTAGTCGTTGAGCTCGGTGCTGGTCCAGATGCGGCGGATCTCCAGGCGGCCGTGGGCTTTATCAACGGTTTCGTGCTGAGGGGGGAAAAGCGCTGGAGAGGTCGAGCTGCTCGATGTCCTGGCGCAGCTGGGGCTGGTTGTCCTTGGCGAAAAAGAGGTAGTCGGCGTCTTTGTTCTGGACAAGGAACCGGGCGGTCTCGCGCTGGGTATGGAGGGCATCGGCGGTGACCACGGCCCCATCGAGGGGGAGGGGTTCGAGCAGGGGCTGGAGGCAGGGGATCTCGTTGGTCTTGGCGGGCACACGGGTTTGAGCGACGACCACGCCCTGGGGGTTGAGCAGGGCGCTGAGGAGATGGACGGGGGGCGAGCCGGCGTCGTGGGAGCCGCGCAGGGTTTTGCCGTCCACGGCGATGACAGAGCCGAAGTGTAGAGCATTCCGGGCGATCCACTGGGTGATCACGGCGTCGACCTGATCGGCGGGCAGGCGGGAGAGGACCCGGCGGAACGTGGGCTCACTGGGGGGTTCGGGGCGACGGGCGCCGAGGCGTTTTCGAAGCTCGACCGGGAGGCTGGCGGCGAACTGGGCGATGGCCTCAAACGAGGAATGGCCGCACAGCATGGCCAACACGGCCAGGGCGAGCACGGTGACGAGGGGATGGCGCAAGCCCTGGCGGGATCGGACATCGGGGATGGTGTGGAGCAGATCGAGCAGGCCGTCCTGACCGACCAGGGGAAGGCGTTCCGGATCGAACCCAGGGGGAACCAAGGGCGTCTCCTTTGGCGAGGAAGAAGGGGTTGGGGGTCCAGAGGCCCGGAGGCGCTCGATGGCATTGGGGCGCAAGGGATAGACCCAGACGGCCTTGGGGTGGCCGTGGGGCTGGTACGAGCGGCCGCGGCGGGAAAAGCCCTGGGTAGTGCCCAGGCGCAGCCAGTTGGCGGCCCGGTAACACGTGCCCTGGAAGCGGCGCTCGTCGACGAACGTCTCGGCCAGGTAGAGGGGGTGGCGGTACGTGGCCTGCCAGTCCCGGCTCAAGCGGCGCAGCATGGCGCCCAGGACGCGGGAGGCCAAATGGGGGATGTTCTGGCCGGCGGGCAACACGAGGAAGCGGGTGTTGTTGACCACGAAAGAAAGGCGGCGGGTCTTGGTGGGCTCGTCCCAGCCGATCCAGGCGTCGCGGGGGCGGTTTTTGAGGCTGGCCGCGCCCCATGCGGCCACGGCCACCAGCTCGCCGTCAAAGAAGGCGGCGTATCCGAGCCACTCGCCCACGGGGGGAGAAAACCCCAGGTAGTGGTGCTGAGCGAACAGGGCCTGCCAGGCGGGGCGTTCGCTGGGGAGGATGGGGCGAACGAGCAGGGGCGAATCCCTGCGGCGGCGGGGCCCCTCGTCGGGCCAGGGCACAGGAGCTGGCGGGCAGGCAGGGGGGGAGGGGGAGGTTTTGGAGCGGGTGGGGGAGGCTCTGCGGGAAAGGGGCAGGCGGATGAGTTCTTGGTCATGGAGGCGCTGGAGGAGCCTGCGGGCGGAGCGTTCGGCGAGCTCCCCGTTGGGGAGGGTCCAGCCGAACCACTGGCAGACCTGGCGAGCCAGGGCCACGCGGGAGATGGAGGGGTGGGCGTCGATCCAACGCTGAATTCGCCGGCACCGGCGTAGGGTCAGGGTGACGCCCCGATGGACGATCGGTGTGGGCTCGGGCATGCTTCGGGAGTATGCCACAGGGAAGGTTTCGGCGCCAGGCCTTTCGACCAGCCCGCGCCCCGCTTGCGTTTCAAAAGAACGACGGCGCCCTGCCCTCCCCTCTCCCCCGCATTGACCCGACAGAGGGCCCTCCCCTAGAGTTAGGTGTTTCCGTTTGCGCTCCGGGGCGGGAGGCCCCGGTGGGAGGCCAGATGACGGTTTGGGACGGCCTGGTCCTGGGGCTCGTGCAGGGACTGACCGAGTTTCTGCCCGTGAGCTCCTCGGGCCACCTGGTGGTCGTGCAAAGCCTCGTGCCCGGGTTCGCCCAGCCGGGCATCCTGTTCGACGTGCTCCTGCACGCCGCGACCCTGGGCGCGGTGCTCCTCTATTTCTGGAGGGACGTGGCCGGCATGGCGGCCTCGCTCCTCCCCGGGGGCGACCCGGTCCACCGCCGGCTCGTAGGCTGGATCGTGGCCGGCACGGTGCCCACGGGGATCATCGGGGTCGCGTTCAAGGACCCGCTCGAGGCCCTGTTCCACGCCCCCCGGGCCGCGGCCGCGATGCTCCTGGTGACGGGGGCGCTCCTCTGGGTTTCCGAGGTCCTGGCCCGGGGCCGCGACCCCATGGATCGGATCGGTGTGGGTCGGGCCCTGGCGGTGGGCACCGTGCAGGGGCTCGCCATCGTGCCGGGGATCAGCCGGTCGGGCTCCACCATCGCGGCCGGCTCCCTCCTGGGCATCCGGCCGGCCGATGCGGCGCGGTTTAGCTTCCTGCTGTCGATCCCGGCCATCGTCGGGGCCGTGGTGCTCGAGGTCCGGCACCTGGCCCACCCGGACATCGCGTGGGGCCCGTATCTCGCCGGGGTCGTGGCCGCCTTCGCCTCGGGGCTCGCCGCGATCCACTGGCTCCTCGGGGTGATCCGGCGGGGCCGGTTCCGGTGGTTCGCCGTGTACTGCTGGCTCGTGGGGGCCGGCTACCTCCTTCTCGGGCCCTGAGCGAGATCCCATGGCGCGTTCCCGCAAGGACCCCGATCCCCCCCGGCTCGGCGAGGCGCTCAACGGGTGGCGCGACCACCTGGGGCCCCGGGTGCGCGCCGAGCTCGTCGGCCTCGGTGTGGGGCTCGTGTGCGTGTTCCTCGCGCTCGCCCTCGGCTCGTACCGCACGGCCGACCCCTCGTTCAACACGGCCGGCGGCGGCCCGCCCCAGAACCTGGGGGGGCTCGTGGGCTCCCACGTGGCCGACCTCCTCATCCAGACCTTGGGCTACGCCGCCTGGCTCGTGCCCCTAGCCCTGGGCGTCTGCGCCGCCCGGTACATCCTCCTGCGGCCTTTCGCCCACCCCGGCTGGGTGGCCGTGGGGTACACGGCCCTCACCGTGACGACCGCCGGGCTCCTGAGCCTGGGGCTCGGCACGGTGCGGTTTGACCAGCTCGACCTCTCCGCCGGCGGGGCCCTGGGCCAGCTTCTCTCCCGGGGGCTCGTCCACTACCTGAACGGCCCGGGAACGGCGCTCGTGCTGGGGGTGGGCTGGATCTCGTCCCTCATGTTCACCGTGAACCTGAGCCTCTACGGGTTCTGGGAGGGGCTGCGGCTGCGGCTCGTGGCGGCGGCCCAGCGGGTGAGGGAGGGGTGGATCCTGCGGCGGGAGCAGCGGGCCCGCCGCAAGGAGCGCAAGCAGGCGGCCAAGCCCCGGGAGGCCCCGCGGCCCGGGCCGGCCCAGGCCCGCAAACCCGAACGCCCCGCCGAGGAGAAGGGCCCCAAGCTCGAGATCCCGGCCCCGGCCCGGACCCCGGTGCAGGAGGCGTTCCCCTTCGCCCGGGAGATCGACGGGTACCGGCTCCCGTCCCTCGACCTCCTCGACCCCGGCGCCCCGCCCGGCTCGGGCCCGGACGAGGAGGCCCTCCGCATGGCCTCCAAGGTGCTGGAGAAGAAGCTCCAGGACTTCGGGGTCGAGGGCGAGGTGGAACGGGTGCGGCCCGGCCCGGTCATCACGCTCTACGAGTTCAAGCCGGCCCCCGGGGTCAAGATCAACCGCATCGTGAACCTCTCGGACGACCTGGCCCTGGCCATGCAGGCGCTCTCGGTCCGGATCATCGCGCCGATCCCGGGAAAGGCCGCCGTGGGGATCGAGATCCCCAACCACCAGCGGGAGATCGTGTACCTCAGGGACATCCTGGCCTCGTCCGCCTACCAGGAGTCGAAATCGAAGCTCACCCTGGCGCTCGGCAAGGACACGGCCGGGAACCCCTACGTGGCCGACCTGGCGAAGATGCCCCACCTGCTGGTGGCCGGGGCCACCGGGTCGGGGAAGAGCGTGGCCGTGCACGCCATGCTGGCGAGCCTCCTGTTCCGGGCCACCCCCAAGGACGTGCGGCTCCTCATCGTGGACCCCAAGATGCTGGAGCTCTCGGTCTACAACGACATCCCCCATCTCCTGTTGCCCGTGGTCACCGAGGCCAAGAAGGCGGCCCTGGCCCTGCGGTGGGCCGTGCAGGAGATGGAGCGGCGCTACCGGCTCATGGCCGAGGAGCAGGTGCGAAACATCGTCACCTACAACAAGAAGATCGAAAAGCGCCTGAAGGACCTCGGGACCCGCCGGCCGGAAGAGGATCTCAACACCGAGATCCTCCCCTACATCGTGGTGGTGATCGACGAGCTCGCGGACCTCATGATGGTGGCCTCGAAGGACGTGGAGGAGTCGATCGCCCGGCTCGCCCAGATGGCCCGGGCCGCCGGGATCCACCTGATCGTGGCCACCCAGCGCCCGTCGGTGGACGTGCTCACCGGCATGATCAAGGCGAACTTCCCGGCCCGGATCGCGTTCCAGGTGGCCTCCCGGGTGGACTCGCGCACCATCCTCGACACCCAGGGCGCCGAGACCCTGCTCGGGGGCGGCGACATGCTGTTCCTGCCCCCGGGCACCGCCCGGCTCGAGCGGGTGCACGGGTCGTTCGTGTCGGAGGACGAGATCGCCCGGCTCACGGCGTTCTTGCGCGAGCAGGGCGAGCCCGAGTACCAGGAGGAGATCCTCCACGAGCCCGAGCCCCTGCCCGGGCTGGACGACCCCGAGTTCGACGAGCTCTACGACAAGGCCGTGGCCCTGGTGGCCGAGACCCGGCAGGCCTCGATCTCGATGATCCAGCGGCGGCTCCAGATCGGGTACAACCGGGCCGCCCGGATGATCGAGCGCATGGAGCAGGAGGGGGTGGTGGGTCCGTCCCGCGGCGCGAAACCCCGCGAGGTGTTGATCAACAAGCTGTAGACGGCTGGACGGCGAGGCGGCCTGGCCGCCCAGCTGCCTAGCCGCCCAGCCTTTCGGAGACCCCATATGCGCTTGATCCGATTCCTGTTTCTCGCCCTCCTCTCGGCCCCGTGGGCCGCGGCGGCCGGCGCCGCCGACGTGGACGCCCTCGTCGGGGAGGTGCTCCGCACCGTCGAGGCCACCCGGGCCCTGGAGGGCCGGTTCGTGCAGACGGCCCGCATGGCGGCCACCGGGTTCGACCAGGTGGCCGAGGGCCGGGTGTGGTTCGCCAAGGGCGGCCGCATGCGCTGGGAGTACGAGGGCGACGACCCCCAGGTGCTCGTGAGCGACGGCGAGACCCTGTGGATCCACCAGGTCCGCGACCGCACCGTGCTCCGCCAGCGCCTGGCGGATCTGCCGCCCACCGGGCGACTCGCCCTCGACCTCCTGAACGGGCTCGGCCGGGCCCGGGACCACTTCCACATCGAGACCTGCGGCGACCGGTGCCTCGTGTTGCGGCCCAAGGAGCCCCAGCCCGACCTCGACCGGGTCGAGATCCGGCTCCTGCCGGACCGGGGCCTTCCGGCGTCGGTGACCACCTACGATCCCCTGGGAAACCGCACCGTGGTGGAGTTCTCGGGGCTCCGGGAGGTGGCCGACCCGCCGGCGGACCTCTTCCGGTTCCAGGTGCCCGAGGGGGTCCAGGTGGTGGGGGCCGGGGGGGCCGGCCGGTGAGGACCGTGGGGCTCGTGAGCCTGGGCTGCGCCAAGAACCGGGTGGACGCCGAGCACCTCCTGGGGGGGCTGGCGGCCCGGGGGTTTACGATCGTCGAGGATCCGGCCCAGGCCGAGATCGTCATCGTGAACACCTGCGGGTTCATCCGGGAGGCCGTGGAGGAGAGCATCGAGGAGATCCTGGAGGCCGCCCGGCTCAAGGAAACCGGGAACTGCCGGGAGCTCGTGGTGGCCGGGTGCCTCGTGAAGCGCTACCCAGAGCTGCCCGAGGAGCTCCCCGAGGTGGACCGGTTCTTCACCCCGGAGGACATCCCCCGGATCCCGGCCCTCCTGGCCGGCGCCGACCCGGCCGAACCCCTGGGCGGCCCCCTGCCCCGGATGCTCACCCAACTGCCCCACTCCACCTACCTCAAGATCGCCGAGGGCTGCTCGAACCGGTGCACCTACTGCACCATCCCCTCGATCCGGGGCCCGTTCCGGAGCCTGCCCGAGGAGGAGCTCCTGGACGAGGCCCGCCGGCTCGTCGCCGCCGGGGTGCGGGAGCTCAACCTGGTGGCCCAGGACGTGACCTCCTACGGTCTCGACCGGGACGACCCGGGGGCCCTGGCCCGGCTCCTGGACCGGCTCTCCGACCTCGAGGGCCTGCGGTGGATCCGGCTCCTCTACGCCTACCCCCGGCCGTTCCCCCCCGGGGTGGTGGAGCGGCTCGGGGCCGGCGGCAAGGTGGTCCCGTACCTCGACATGCCGATCCAGCACATCCACCCCCGGATCCTCCGGGCCATGGGCCGCCGGGCCACGGCCGACGAGGTGCGGGCCGTGATCGACGATCTGCGGGCCCGGGTGCCGGGGCTCGTGCTGCGCACCACCGCGATCGTGGGGTTCCCGGGGGAGACCGACGAGGAGTTCGATTCCCTGGTGCGGTTCGTCGAGGACGTGGGGTTCCACCACCTGGGGGCCTTCGCCTACTCCCCGGAGGAGGGCACCCCGGCCGAGCGGTTCCGGCCCCGGGTGAAACGGGCCGTGGTGGAGGCCCGGCTGGAGCGGCTCCTCGAGGTCCAGGCGGGCGTGAGCCGGGCCCGGAACCGGGAGTTCCTGGGCCGGGAGCTCGAGGTGCTCGTGGAGGGGTTCGACGAGGAGGGCCGGGTGGTGGGCCGAACCTACGGCCAGGCCCCGGAGGTGGACGGGTTCACGGTGCTCGAGGGCTACCCCGACGAGGTCGTGGAGATCGGGGGGTTCGTGCGGGCCCGGATCACCTCGGCCGGGGACTACGACCTCGCGGCCCGGGTGGTGGAAGCGTGAGGCGGATCCTCGCCTGGTGCCTGCCGGTCTTGGCCGTGGGCCTCGTGATGGCCTACGCCTACGGCCGCAAGCCCGCCGCCCAACCCACGGCCGAGACCCGGTTCCTCATGGACACCCTGGTCACCATCACGGTGGCCGGGCTGCCCGAACCCGAGGCCCGGGAGGCTGTGGGGGCGGCATTCGACCGGCTCGAGGCCGTGGACCACGAGATGGCCCGGGTCGAGGGCACCCCCCTGTGGGAGCTCAACCGGGCCGGGGGGGGCGAGGTGTCGCCGGCCCTGGCCGCGGTGCTCGCCGAGTCCCTCCGCTGGGCCCGGCGCACGGCCGGCGCCTTCGACCCCACGGTGGCGCCGCTCCTCGACCTCTGGGACGTGCTCCAGGGGCCCCACCCGCCCCCGGAACCCCTGGCCGTCGAGGCCGCCCGGTCCCGGGTGGGGTGGGAGCGGATCGCCCTCGACTCCGAGGCCCGCACCGTGGACCTGGGGCGCACCGAAGTGGACTTCGGGGGCATCGCCAAGGGCTGGGCCATCGACCGGGCCGCCGAGGCCCTCCGGGCGGCCGGGGCCAAGGGCTTCATCGTGAACGCCGGGGGCGACCTCTACGTGGCCGGCACCCGGGGCGACCGGCCCTGGCGGGTGGGCATCCAGCACCCCCGGGACCCGGGGCGGTTCCTGCGGGTGGTGGCCCCGGCCGAGGGGGCGCTCGTGACCTCCGGGGACTACGAGCGGTTCTACGAGTGGGAGGGCCGGCGGATCCACCACATCCTCGACCCCCGCACGGGCTACCCGGCCCCGGGCTGCCAGAGCGTCACGGTGTGGGCGCCCACGGCCACCGACGCCGACGCCCTGAGCACCGCGGTGTTCGTGCTGGGGCCCGAGGAGGGGCTCGCCCTCCTGGAGCGGGAACCCGGGGTCGAGGGGCTCGTGGTGGCGGCCGACGGGTCGGTGCGGGAGACCCCGGGGTTCGGCCGCGTGGCGCCCGCGGTGGAGCCGTGAGGCGCCGTACCTTCGCCCCGCTCGACGCCCTGGTGCTCGCGGGGCTCCTGTCGCTGAACCTCGTGGCCTGGCTGCCCCGGGCCGGGGGCCGGCCCGCCCGGTTCCGGATCACGTCGCCGGCCGGGGCCCGGGTGGTCGACCCCGGGGCCGGGCGGATCGAGGTGGAGGGGCCCCTGGGGGTCACGGTGATCGACGTGGGAGCACGCGCCGCCCGGGTGGTGGAGAGCCCCTGCCCGCTCAAACTCTGCATCCGGGCCGGGGCCGTGGACCGGCCGGGCCGGGTGGCCGCGTGTCTGCCCAACCGGGTGGCCGTGGAGGCCGTGGGCCCCGGAGGCGACGTGGATGCGGTGGGACGTTGAGCCCGAGGCCCGCTCGGCCCTGCTCGGGCTCCTCGTGGCCCTGGCCGGGGCGCTCCAGACCCTGGAGTTCCTCCTGCCCTCCCCCGTGCCCTGGGCCCGCCTCGGCCTCGCCAACGCCCCGGTGCTCGCGGCGCTGGCCCTCTGGGGCCCGGGCCCAGGCCTGTGGGTGGGGGTGGGCAAGGTGCTCGTGGGCGCCCTCTTCGCCGGCCGGCTCCTCACCCCGGGGTTTTTCCTGTCGGCGGGGGGCACCCTCGCCGCCGTGGCCGTCATGGCCTTGGCGCTCCGGGTTCCCGGCTTCGGGCTCGTGGGGGTGAGCGCCCTGGGGGCCGAGGCCCACATGGCCGTCCAACTCGCCCTCGCCTCCCTGCTTTTAGGAACGCCGGCCGTCTGGGCCCTCCTCCCCCTCGCCGGGACCCTCGCCGTGGCCTCGGGCGCCGCGGTGGGCTGGGTGGCCGCCGGCATCGCCCGGGTGGTAGACGAGGAACTCGGGGCGGGCGGGTCGGCCGGGGCGAACGGTTAAAAGGGGCCTCCCCGAACCGGAACCGCAAATTGGGGGGAGCAAGTTTCCCTTAGCTTATTCACTTTCCAGCGTTATCCACCCGTCCGCGGCATCGCCGCCCCTCTCCCTTTGGCGTCCCAAACTCGCAGGCCAGCCCACCGAAACCAAACAACCTGTAAACGCCCCTCGCTCCGCGACCGGTTAAGGGAGTCCCCCTGCCCTTCTTGACTCCTCGGTCGGCCCCGGCAAGATGGGAGATGTAAGAATCTTACTGGAGGGCTACGATGAGGATCACGAGCAAGGGACAGGTGACGATCCCCCAACCGATTCGCGAAAAACTGGGGTTCTTGCCGGGCACCGAGGTCGAGTTCGTGGTGGAGGGGAACACCCTGCGGGTGGTCAAAAGCGTGAAGGGGGCGAACCGTGGGCAGCGCATCGTGGAGACCCTGCGGGACAAGGCCACCAGTAGGATGACCACCGACGAAATCCTCGCCCTCACGCGGGGAGACGACGGGTGAACGCATACCTCAAAACCTAGGGGACGTTGACAGGGTATAAAGTTCCCCGCCCCCCTCTACTGGGCTCGCTCCCCCGACTTTACGGCCTGCCACACCGACGCCTGTGTCCGGCCCGTCCGCCGGGCCAATTCGTCGAACGTCGCCCCTGCCTCCCGACGGGCCCGCAGGTAAAACTCGCGCCGGGCCCGCGTCACCTTCCGCTCCCGACTCGGCCCAGTGATCGCCGCCTGTTCCACCCCAAACTCTTCCGCCACCTCCGCCAAAATCTCGG